>NZ_JAJSZC010000076.1:0-32268 GCF_036815105.1 Streptomyces sp. IBSBF 3136 | reverse complement strand
CCCCCCCACCCGGGCCCCCCCCCCCCCCGCCCCGCGGCGCCCCCCCCCCCCCACGGTGGCGTCAGCCGTTCGTGCAGGAGCTGCCGCCGGCCGGGTTCAGCAGCCCGATGACGTCGACGGTGTCACCGCACAGGTTCAGGCCGAGGTCGACCGGCACCTGGATGACGTTGCCGGAGAGGACGCCCGGGCTGTTGGCGGCGGCGCCTACCGGGTTCGGGTCGGCCGCGAAGGCGGCCGTCGTGCCCGCCATCGCGAGGGCACCTGCGAGAACTGCCGTGGTGACGAAGCTGCGCTTGCGCATGAGTTGCCTCACTGGTTGACGAAAGGACCCTCTCATCACAACGGCAACGGGCACCGGTCGCCCGTCCTGATACGCCGTCCGGGCCGGGCGGTTGGCCCGTTCAGGTGGCGGCGGGGAACCGTTCCCAGACCCGGTGGGCGCCGAGCAGCCGGGCGGCCTCCTGGAGCGCGGTCGACACGCTGTCGGCGACGATCACCCCCGGGGCTTCCGACGGGATGCCGGCGGCCTGAAGGACCTCCTCGCCGCCCTTCGACGCGCCGATGGCCTTGCCGTGCCGGTACGCCTCGTTCAGCAGCAGCCCGACCCGGGGGTCGGCGGTCGCCTGCCGGGCGGCGGGCTGTCCCGCCTTGGCGTCCCGGGCGCCGAAGGCGTCGACTCCCACCCCGGCCGGGCCGGCCAGCAGGAGGGCGTCGAACTCGACGGAGCGTGCGGTGGCGTAGGTGCGCTGGACGGTCAGGGTGTCCGCGCCCGAGCCGAGCGTGCCGCCCGCCGGCGCGATGACCAGCGGGACCATGCCGGCGTCCAGGATCTCCTGCCGTACGGCCATTGCGCCGTCCAGGTCGCCGTCCGGGCCGGTGATGATGCCGATGACGCGGCCGTCGGTGGGCCAGGTGCGGCCGACCTGGGAGAGGGCCGGGCTGGGCTCGACGTCGGCGAGGGGGACGGTGGGCTCGGGCGCGGGCAGGCCGAGGCCGCCCGCGACGCCCGCGCACAGCTCCGGGTCGATGTTGGCGAGGACCTGCAGCGCCCGTTCCCTGATGGCCTGTTCGTAGCACTTGCCGAGTTCGAAGGAGTAGGCGCCGATGATGTGCTCGCGCTCGACCGGGCTCATGCTGAGCCAGAACCGGCGCGGCTGGCTGAAGTGGTCGTCGAACGACGCCGGTGCCTCCCGCACCTTGGTCGCCTCCGGGACCCGGACCGGTGCCTCGATGAACGCGCCGGTGTCGGCGCCGGCCGTGAACGGGCAGCCGCCGTCCAGGGAGTTGGGGCGGTAGGGCGCCACTCCGCGGTGCACCGCCGTCTGGTGCATGCCGTCCCGCAGCATGTCGTTGACGGGCGCCTGCGGCCGGTTGATCGGGATCTGGGCGAAGTTGGGGCCGCCGAGGCGGGTGATCTGGGTGTCCAGGTAGGAGAAGAGGCGGCCGGACAGCAGCGGGTCGTCGGTGATGTCGATGCCCGGCACCAGGTGGCCGGGGTGGAAGGCGATCTGCTCGGTCTCGGCGAAGAAGTTCGACGGGTTCCGGTTGAGGGTGAGCAGCCCGATGGGCTGCACCGGGGCCAGTTCCTCGGGGACGATGTTGGTCGGGTCCAGCAGGTCGATGCCCTCGAAGGTCTGGTCGGGGGTGTCGGGGAAGGTCTGGATGCCGAACTCCCACTCGGGGTAGGCGCCGGCCTCGATGGCGTCGGCGAGGTCGCGGCGGTGGAAGTCCGGGTCGACGCCGTTGATGATCTGGGCCTCCTCCCACACCAGGGAGTGCACGCCCAGTTTCGGCTTCCAGTGGAACTTGACCAGCGTCGTGCCGCCCTCTGCGTCGACCAGCCGGAAGGTGTGGATGCCGAAGCCCTCCATCGTCCGGAAGGAGCGCGGGATGCCCCGGTCGGACATGTTCCACAGCGTGTGGTGGGTGGCCTCGGTGTGCAGCGTGACGAAGTCCCAGAAGGTGTCGTGAGCACTCTGGGCCTGCGGGATCTCCCGGTCCGGGTGCGGCTTGGCGGCGTGGACGACGTCCGGGAACTTGATCGCGTCCTGGATGAAGAACACCGGGATGTTGTTGCCGACCAGGTCGAAGACGCCCTCGCTGGTGTAGAACTTCGTGGCGAAGCCGCGGGTGTCACGGACCGTGTCGGCGGAGCCGCGGGAGCCGAGGACGGTGGAGAAGCGGACGAACACCGGTGTCTCGACGTCCTCGGCGAGGAAGGCCGCCTTGGTGACGTTGGCCGCCGTGCCGTAGCTGCGGAACACACCGTGCGCTCCGGCGCCGCGCGCGTGCACCACGCGCTCCGGGATGCGCTCGTGGTCGAAGTGCATCACCTTCTCCCGCAGGTGGTGGTCCTGCAGGAGCACGGGGCCGCGGGGGCCGGCCTTCAGCGAGTGGTCGGTGTCGTACAGCCGGGTGCCCTGGGCGGTGGTGAGATAGCTGCCGCTCTGGGCCATCCGTGCCTGGTCGGCGCCGGTCGGCTGGCCGGTGGGCGAGACGGTGGCCGGGCCGGACTGGTCGGGCTTCGGGGGCAGCGGGTCGCGGGGCTCGGTCGGCTCGGCGACCGACGGGGACTCGGGAGCCGGCCTGCCGGGGACGCCGTCCTTCGGGGCCGCGTGCTCGCCGTCCTCGCCCTGCACCGCGTGGGCGACCTTCTCCGCCGCACGCTTGAGGGGGTTGGTCTCACTCATCACTACCATTCCTTCGCTGGTCACGGGGGTGCCCTGGATCGAACGAGGCGGGCTAGCGGCACGCGGGGACGGGCGCGTGCGGTGGTACGCGTACCGGCGGCCGTACGGGTCGGGTACGGCCGGATAGTCGGGCGTGGTCTTCACACCGAGGTCCCCGGGCCGGGGCATCCGAAACCGGGGATCGCATGGCATTTCCCCGTGGGGTGAAGTCGGGCCGGGAGACGACACCTTGGCGGTGCGGCCGGCCGTTCGGACGTGTTCGCCCTGACCCGGAGACCAGCGGGCGGGGTCAACGGCCCCCTGCCGGCAGTGGGTTCGCAGGAGGGCCGGTTTCTTGACCCGGTCGCGGGCCGCCATGCGCGCCCGCACTCGTCACCCTAAGCGCTGCGCCGGGGCCGCGCAGTTCGGACGCCGCCGGTCAGGGGCGTGCGACGACCGGTTCGACCCGCTGAAGACCGTCGTGGACATGGGCGCGCTCGCTCGGCGTCAGCGGCGTCTCCGCCGACGCGGCGCGGATGCGCTCGGCGCGCCGCACGGCCGTGGACGTGCGGCGGGACGCGGGGTCGCCGGCCCGTGCCCGGGGCCGGCACCGCTGACCGGTGCGCTGCGCCTCAGCCGGTCCGGCTGTCCTGACCGACGTGACCGGCGTGGCCCGCGTGGCCGGCGTGGTCGTGCTGGTCCGCCAGGGTGGTCGGGGTGGCGCCGCGGGCGTGGTCGACCGCCGCGGGCAGTGCCTCGCGGATCCGCTCGGGCAGCCGGCCCGTGGCGGGCCACCGCACCAGCGAGTCCGCGACCTCCCGCAGCTTGATGTTGGTGTGCTGCGAGATGTGCCGCAGCACCACCCAGCCGTGTTCGGGGTGCAGGCTCCCGACGGTGATGACCACGCCGATGGCCTGGTCGATGACCGCGTGCGAGACCATGGCCCGGCGCAGCTGGCGCACTTCCTCCTGCAAAGAGGAGAGCCGGTCGGGGGTCTCGTACTGTCCGGTCATATCGGGCAGCCTCCGCGCCGCGCACAGTCAGGGAAAGCCGATGCGCGAACAACATCGCGCGCCAAGGTACAGATTACGAAAAACACCTGGTCAGCGTCGATATCTGAGCGCCGTTCGGGGGCATGTGCCCCTCATGGAGACGCTCACCTTCGACAGTGCCGACCTGGCCGCGACCGAGGACTTCCTCTGCCGCGCCTACGCCAGGATGAGCATCGGCAGCAGCGCGCCCGGCGCCGGCCGGACCCGGATCGTCCGCAGCGGCGTGCCCTCCGTCAGCGTCGACGAGCTCGATCTGGACTTCGAGATGAGTTACTCGGTGACGCCCCTGGGCCGGATCTGTCTGTGTCTGGTCCATGAGGGCACCGTGCGCGACCACTCCTTCCCTGGGGTCGAGGACGCCTTCGGGCCCGGTGACGTGGTGCTGTTCGCACCGCCGGACCTGCCGTACTCGGGACGGATCTGCGCCGCCCGCTACAACATCACCATGCTCGACCCGGCCCTGCTCGGTCAGGTGGCAGCCGGCGGCCCGCACGGTGACGGGGCGGTCCGGCTGACCGGGCACCGGCCGCACTCGGCGGCCGCCGCCCGGTACCTGAGCGACGTGGTCGCCCATCTGCGCGACCATGTGCTGGCCGACCCCTCCGTCGCCGACCAGCCGCTGATCGCCTCCACGGCCGCGCAGCACCTGGCGGCGACCGTGCTGGCGACGTTCCCCAACACCGCGCTCGCCGAGCCCACGGCCGCCGATCGCGGCGACGCCCATCCGGCGACCCTGCGACGCGCCCTGGCCTTCGTCGACGACCACGCCGACCAGCCGGTGACGGTCGCCGAGATCGCCGCGGCGGCGCACGTCACCGTGCGGGCGCTGCAGTACGCGTTCCGCCGCCATCTCGGCACCACGCCCCTCGCCCACCTGCGGCGGGTACGGCTCGCGCACGCCCACCACGACCTGGCGGCCGCCGACCCGGACGGCGGGACGACGGTCACCGAGATCGCGGCCCGCTGGGGCTTCCACCACGCGGGCCGGTTCGCCGCCGAGTACCGGAAGACCTACCGGCGCGCGCCGCACCGGACGCTGGCGGACGGCTGAGAGGTGTGCGTCCCCGGACGGAGGAGTTCCGTCCGGGGACACAGCCCCGCTAGGGGAACGACGTGACCTTGGACGGGACGGTGTCCGTGCCCGAGGTCGCGGCTCCGGTGCTGTTGACTACGTGGGCGTACTGGCCCTTGCCGCCCAGGGAGATCACCAGCAGGTCGTGCATCTTGATGCCCGCGGTGGTCGGTACCTGAAAGCCGTGGGCCTGCACGATCGACGGATCGGACGTGTAGTTGCAGTAGCTGCCCAGGCCCCATGCCTCGTGCGCGGTGACCGAGTCGGCGACCTTGTAGGCCGCGTAGCCGACGATGCCGTCATGGGTGATGGCGGCGGCGTTCGGGGCGTCGTAGGCCTTCTCGTTCTGGAAGAAGATCGTCCGTCCGCGTTCTCCGCTCCAGTACACGTCGTACTTGTTGAAGTGTTCGACGAACAGGCCGGTGGCGAGCACGTCGTCGCCGTTGACCCGCAGGCCGTAGTCGGCGCGGTTGGTGTCCCAGCCGACTCCGCTGCCGTGGTCGGCCCGCCAGAGCCAGGTGTGATCGATGATCACGTTGTTGCTGTTGACCACGACCGAGTTGGTGGCGAGACCGGGTCCGGCGCCACCGATACGGACGAACACGTCCTGCATGCTGGTCGGGTCGGCCGAGTGGTCGGCGCCGGCGCCGGGGTCGCCGATCCGCAGCAGCGTGTCGGAGTTGACCGGTCCCGCGTCGATGAGGAACCCGGCGAGCTTCACGCCGTCGACGTCGGCGACGTGCATGGCGTCGACGCCGTTGTCCGGGATCAGGGTGGCGAGGCCGAGCCCGAGGACCACGGTGTCGGCGCGGGTGACGTCGATCGTCCGGTCGAGGTGGTAGACGCCGGGCGTGAAGAGGAGGTTGAGGCCCTGGGCGAGGGCCGCGTTGATGGTGGTGGCGGTCGCTCCCGGCTTGACCACGTAGAACTGGTCGAGCGGCAGCGAGGTGCCCGCGTTCGCCGGCCAGGAGACGCCCCGGGCGTTGGTCCGCTTGGCCGGGACGAACACCTTGTAGGTGGAGCCGTCCAGGTAGAGGAAGGGCTTCTCGCGGGAGACCGGTGTGGTGTCCAGGGTGGTGTACGGGCCGTTGTCGAAGTTGGTCGCGGGTGCGCCCTGGACGCCGGAGAACGTCATGTTCCACACGCCGTTGGTCCAGCCGCCGACCGAGCTGTCGCGGGTGTACCACTGCTGCTGGGAGTACGGCCCCACGGTCCCGTCGATCTTCGAGTCGGCGATGTAGCCGCCGGAGGCCCAGCCGTAGCCGTTGGGCGCGAGGTTGAGGCCGCCCTGGACGTGGATGCGGCGGAAGGGCGCCGCCTGTGCGACGGCCCAGCGGTCGGTGCCGTTGGAGGGCTTGACGGCGAGGTTCTCCGCCGAACGCCAGAAGTTCTGGGTGGCGTTGCCGTTGAACCAGCCGGCGTCCACGGTGACGTCACCGTTGATCTGGGTGTCGTCCGGGTTCAGGCCGAGTCCGGAGATGGAGGTGTAGAAGCCGATCTGGGCGTTGATGCCGTTGTAGGTGCCCGGCTTGAGCAGGAACTGGTAGCGGCCGGTGCCGAACTGGCTGGACTCCTGCTGCTTGAAGACGTCGTCGAACTTCTGCTGGAGGTTCGGGGTGGAGGGGTCGACGACGATCACGTTCGGGCCGAGGTCACCGCCGCCCTCGATCGGGGGCGTGCCGGTGCCGCCGGTGTGCACGGCGACCTCCCACAACGAGTAGCCGTAGCCGGTGCCCCGCGCGGTGCCCAGGATCCGGACGTAGCGGCCCGAGCCGCTGACGTCGTAGGAGGCGGTCCCGCCGGTCGAGCCGGTGACGCTCTTGAGGGTGTTCCAGCTCTGTCCGTCGGCGGACGCCTGGATCTGGAAGTCCTTGCCGTAGGCGGCTTCCCAGTTGAGGTCGACCGCGCACAGGTCCTTGGCCGCGCCGAGGTCCACCTGGAGCCACTGCGGGTCGGACGCCTGGCTGGACCAGCGGGTCCCGGTGTTCCCGTCGAAGGCGGCGGAGGCGGGGGTGCCGGCGTTCTCGGTGGAGGACGCCGTGGCCGGCCGGCCCTGGGCGGCGTTCGCGGAGCCGCAGGCGGTCTGGGTGCCGCCGGTGGAGCCGAACACCTGGAACTCCCAGAGGGAGTAGCCCCACTGGGTGGCGCGGCGCACGCCGAGCATGCGCACGTAGCGGCCCTGCCCGGACACGTCGAGGGTGTCGACGCCTCCGTCGGAGCCGGTGACGGACTTCAGGTCGGTCCAGGCGCTCCCGTCCTTGGAGATCTGGACCTTGTAGTCCTTGCCGTACGCGGTCTCCCAGTCGACGACGACCTGGGTGACCGACGCGGTGCTGCCCAGGTCGACCTGGAACCACTGGTCGTCGGTGGCGGCGGAGGACCAGCGGGTGCCGGTGTCACCGTCGACGCCCTTGGCGGCCGCGGTTCCGGCGTTCTCCTGCGATGACGCGGTCGCCGACTTGCCCTGCGACAGGGGGGTTTCGGCGGCGGCGGCCGGAGGGTGGGTGGTGGGCAGGGCGATCAGCGCGGCTGCGGCGGCCAGCGCGACGCCCAGGGATCTCAGTCTCATGCGGCGGCTCCATGCGGCTACAGGGGTCGTCGAGCAACCCCTCGACTTAGTTCATGTTTTGATTTAAGTGATGAACCAAGCGAGCGGCAAGCCTTCGGAAGACAAAACCTTGAACTGCTAACGCATCGGCGCCGCTTGGCCGTTGACCATCTCCAGCAGAGCGGCGTGCGTCTCGGCGTCCGCGGCCGCGATCAGGCCGCCGGTGCCGGTGTGGACGGGCTTGCCGTCGAGGCCGGTCACCGTGCAGCCGGCCGCCCGGCACAGGGCGATACCCGCCGAGAAGTGAACGCTGTCGCGCAAGTGGCCGTCGGTGACGTACGCGGCCCGGCGGCCCGCCGCCACCCAGGCGACCGCGAGGGTGGTGGACACCACGCGGGGCCGGAACCGCCGGACGAAGCCGGGGTCGGCCAGCAGCCGGGCGGCCTGGAAGCCGGGGGCGTTGGGGAACGGCGGGTCGAGGTTGACGTCCACCAGCCGGGTGGCGGGTGACGGCACCAGTGCCTCGTCGCGGCCCTCGTATCGCATCCGGGCCCGCTGTCCGTCGGTCCAGAAGACCTCTCCGCCGAACGGGTCCGCGGTCGCCGCCGCCGTGATCCCGCCGTCCACGCGCAGGGCCACGTTCACCCCCACCAGCATGGAACGCGAGGCGAAGTTGAGGGTGCCGCACAGCGGGTCGACGAGCCATCGGCGCCGGGCGTCGGCGGCGCCGCTGCTTCCACTCTCCTCACCTGTCACGGCGTCGGCGGGCCGTGCGGCGCGCAGCACGCCCACGATGGCCTCCTCGGCCGCGAGGTCAGCCGCCGTGGCGAAGTCACCGGCGGACTTCTCGAAGCGGTCCCCCGGTTCGCCGTACATCGCGCGGACCACGGCCGCGCCCGCCTGCGCCGCCCTGACGGCGAGCCGGTCGTCCGGCTCCGAGTCGATCATCGCCATCCGGGCAGGATAGCTTCCCCCTCACAACTGGGCGGACACGAAGGGAGTTCGGTGGGCGGGGGCCGCCACTCAGCGCTCCGTGCCGACGGCGGGCAGCGGGGTCTCCCAGGTCAGCTGGTGGATCAGCGCCTCGTCGGGCTCGTGGCCGCCGGACGGGGCGCGCGACGGAGCGCGGGTGCCCCGGGAGATGCCGCCGCTGACGGTGATGTTCTGCTCGACGCGCGGACGGCGGTGGTGCTCATAGCGGGCGAAGGCGGTGGCGGGGTCGGGGGCGTCGCGCAGCGCCTTGGCGAGGACGACGGCGTCCTCCAGCGCCATGGAGGCGCCCTGTCCGGTGGCCGGTGACGCCGCGTGGGCCGCGTCGCCGATCAGGAGGACGCGCCCGGTGTGCCAGGGGGTGCCGAGCGGCATCTCGGTGGCGTTGACGGCCATGACGGGACCGGCGCAGGCCGCGACGATCCCGGCGGCGGGGGTGTCGTCCCCGGAGAGCAGCGGGAGCAGTTCGGCGCGCGGCTCGCCGGCCGGCCGGTCCGGGGCCTGCCCCGCGGGCAGCGGGTCGCCGCCGGCCCGGGCGAACCAGTACGTCCGTCCGTCCGGTGAGACGGCGTACCCGAAGGCGGCCGCGCTACCGCGCACCATGGTGATGGCGCCAGTGGGCTCGGCGGCGGGAGCGCCGTCCGTGTAGCCGTAGAAGACGCGCTGGCCCGCGTACTCGGGCTGGGCCGTGGGCGCGACGACGAGCCGGCGGACGGCCGAGTTCAGGCCGTCCGCGCCGATCAGCAGGTCCGCGGTGAACGTGCCGCCGTCGGCGAAGTGCGCGGTGACGCCGTCGGGGGTGTCCTTGACGGACACCAGGCGGGTGCCGTGCCGCAGGGGTACGCCGCGGCGGAGCACCTCGCCCTGCAGGGCCGTGTTCAGTTCGCCGCGGCGCAGGCAGCGGTAGCGCAGGGCCGGGTCGTCCGCCCCGCCGAGCGGCGCGTGTGCCGCCTCGGCGCCCCGGCTGTCGAGCAGGCGCAGGGAAGTCAGCGGAAAACCGACGGCCGTGACGGCGTCCGTGGCGTCGAGCTGGGCCAGGGCGCGCATACCGTTGCTCGCCAGCGTCAGGAACGCGCCGATGTCCTCGGCGGCGTCGGGGTGCGCCTCGACGAGGGTCACGTCGTGTCCGGCCTTGTGCAGGCCGAGCGCCGCCGCCGTGCCCGCGATGCCGCCGCCGGTCACCAGGATGCGTGCCATCGGTTCCACCCCACCGTCCGTCCGGTACCTCGACCGGTGGCACAGGTACGCCATGGAGGGCGGTGCGGGCAAACCGGGGCACCACTTCCGGTCGTGTCGGCGCGGCCGGAAGTGAGCGGGGCTCGCCGGTCACCGCCGCCGGGGCGCCGGGCTCACCCGGCGAGCTGCGGGTACAGCGAGCCGAGGTCCTGCGAGAGGACCGACTTGACCCAGCGGGTGGTGTCGTCGCCGAGCACCTCGTGCGCTCCGGACTCGACACCGTCGAGGGCGGCCACGGCGATGTCGCGAGCGTTCGCCTTGGGGGCGTCGACGCCCGACGTCATGTCGGTGTCCACGTAGGCCATGTGCAGACCGGTGACCTCGATGCCGCGCGGGCGCAGGTCGAGGCGGAGGCTGTTGGTCTGCGACCACAGGGCGGCCTTGGTGGAGCTGTAGCTGCTGCCGTCGGCGGCCCAGGACAGTGCGGAGTGGACGTTGAGGATGTGGCCGCCGCCGTTGCGCTCGATGACCGGCACGAAGGCGCGGGTGAGGAGCAGCGGGCCGTAGTAGTTGGTCTCGAACTCGTGGCGGATGTCGTCGAGGGGCGAGCCGAGGACACGGGCGCCGGTGGAGACGCCGGCGTTGTTGATCAGCACGGTGACGTCGGGCGCCTGTTCGGCCAGGGCGGCCACGGAGGCGGGGTCGGTCACCTCCAGGGGCAGGGCGACGGCGTCGGGGTGGGTGACGGTGCGGGGGTCGCGGGCGGTGGCGTACACCTTGCCGGCGCCCCGTTCGTACGCCTCCTCGACCAGAGCCTTTCCGATGCCCCGGCTGCCGCCGGTGACGAGGACGACGGAGTTCTTGAGTGCGGTCACGGCAGTCTCCAGACAAGTGAAACCGATCGGTTTCCCCTCAGCGTAAACCGATCGGTTTCCTGCGTCGAGCCGGGGGTCACGTCGCCGGGCCCGGGGCATCCTGGAAGGCGCACGAACGGCGAGCGGGGAGGTGCGCGCATGCGAGGGTGGGGCGGCGGCCGGCGGGCCGCCGTGGTGGTCGTACTGCTGGCGGGGTGCGGCGCGCCGGCGGGTGGTGGTACGGGCGCGGGCCCCGGCCCGTCGGAGAGCGCGGGCACCGGCACGGGAGCCGGGCAGAGCGGTTCGTCCGGGCCGGCGCGGCCGTCGCACGCGCAGCCGTCGGCGCCCGCTCGGTCGACGCCGTCGCTGCCGACGCGCGCTCCCGGATCGCCCTCCGCCCCGGCCGACGGGTGCGCCGCCGGGCGGGCGGAGGTCACCGTCTCCCCCGGCGGCCCCCTCCGGCAGCGGCTGTGTGTACGGCCCGGGACCGTGGTGACCCTGGTGCTGCGCCCGCGCCTGGACGACAGAAGGTGGACCGGGGTGCGCAGTTCGGCCCCGGCCCTGGTCGTCCCGGCCGGGTGGCACGTGGACGGGGACGGCACCGCGCACGCCGTCCTGCGCTGTGCGGGCACCCGGGGCGGCGGCGCCGAGGTGACCGCGGCGGCCAGGGCGCCGGACGTGGCGGGCGCGGCGCGCCCCGCCTTCACGCTGCGCCTGGACGTGGTGCAGCACGCACAGGAGGGGTGACCCCGCGGGCCACCCCTCCGTCGTGCGGGACCGGTCAGCGCAGCGAACGCAGCCTGACCGCGTAGATGCCCCGGCCGTGGGTGGCCGCGTACAGCGTGCCGCCGCCGGGACCGGTCTTGAGCTGGAGCACGGCGACGGCCGGCAGGCTGCCGACGCGCTCCCACCTCGTACGGCCCGGCGCCCGGTAGACGACGCCCAGGTCGGTGGCGACGGCGAGGCCGCCGTCAGCCGTCACCAGCGCGGAGTCGGTCGGCACGTCCGGAAGGTTCGCCGAGATGTCCTTCCAGGTCGTGCCACCGTCCTTGGACTCGAATACGTGCCCGACGCCCGCGCCCGGACCCTCGGTCCAGTGCCGGGAGAAGCCGTTGACCGCGAGGAAGACGTGGTCGGCGTTCTTCGGGTCGACGGCGAAGCCGCTGAGGTAGCGGTTGGGCACGGTGCCGCTCACCGGCAGGGCGATGTCGTGCCAGCCGGTGCCGTCCGAGTTGCCCACGGCGATGCCCCGGGCGAAGCCCTGGTTGTTGCACGGACCGCACCAGGCGGCGTAGATCTTCCCGCCGGAGGCCGCGACCGCGGTGGCGACGCGACCGGCGCCGAAGTCGTGGACGCTGGTCCACTCCGAGCCACTGCGGATGGCGTAGCCGTGGGTCTGCACCCAGATGTGGCGGCCGCCGGCGATCCAGGTGGAGCCGTTCTTCAGGTCCGTGGCGAGCGGGGCGATGAAGCGGGCCTCGCTGGTGGCGTTGTCGGGCGGCGCGACGCCGTAGGAGGTGGCCTTGCTCGCGTCGGTGGTCCAGCTTCCGTCGTTGACGGCGCAGTTGTTGGTGACCTGGATCGCGAGGTAGACGTACTCCTGGGCGATGTTGCAGCCGTTGGCGGGGTCGGTGAGGGTGTCGCCGCCGTCGCCGCCGAAGTCGGAGCCCATCACCTTGTCGTTGCTGCGCAGGATGGACTGGCCGTTGTCCTGCAGGCCGCCGGTGACGGACACACCGCCGTGGTCGAGGTCCTTGCCGATGCCCACCGAGTAGTACTGGAGGGTGTCGATGGTGCCGTCGTTGAGGGACGTCCAGTCGGTGGCGTGGCCCGAGGCGTCCTGGCTGCCGTTCACGGGGCGCCGGTAGACGCCGCCGTCGTTGCCGACGTAGACGAAGCTCTTGCCGTGGAGGCGGCCGATCGCGACGCCGTGCTGGTCGGAGTGGGTGGTCTGGTTGCAGTCACCGGTCTGCTTGGCCGGGTCGATGCTCCAGCAGGAGAAGCCGAAGTTCCAGTACGGGCCGACGGTGGACCAGGTGCCGCCGCCGTCCTTGGTCTCGTAGACCTCCTCGAGACCCGCGTAGACATGCCGCGGGTCGCTGGGGTCGACGGTGAGGAACTGGTTGTACCAGGCCTGGACGCCCGGCATGTAGCCGGGCGAGGTGAGCGCCGAGTTGTCGGCGGCCAGGCCCTTGTAGTCGGCGATCTTCGTCCAGGGGCCGGTGGGCGAACCGGACTTGGAGACGAAGATGCCCTCGAGGCCGCTGTCCGGGTTGGTGCTGAGCTGCTCCGGGGACTGGTCGATGGCGTAGTAGCGGGAGCCGTCGGCGGAGCGGGCGAAGGTGACGTTGCCGACGTTGTCGGGGTCGGCGGGCAGGTCACCGAGGCCGTCGGTGATCCGCGTCCAGGTGCCGTGGCTCTTCGCGTAGAAGCCGTTGTAGTCGTCGCCGCTGCGCCAGCCGACGGCGAGGACCACCTTGGACGGGTCCTTGGGGTCGACGGCGATGTCGTTGGCGATGTTCTTGTACGGGGCGCCCGGGTCGTCGGCCTTCGAACCGCCCGGCAGGAAGTCCGGGTTGGGCGCGAACTCCAGCTTCCACGAGCCGCTCAGCTTCTTCGTGGAGTGGCTCCAGACGCCCTCGCTGGTGGCCGCCCACACCTTGCCGCCGCCGAAGCGCAGTTCGTGGATGGTCGTGCTGTCCAGCTCGTCGCCGCCGACCCGCAGGCGCGCGGAGAAGCTGCCGTGGTGCGGGTGGGCCAGGACGTAGACGCCGCTGCCGAGGTAGGCGTCGGCGTTGGTGGTGGCCTCGCCGGTGCCCAGCCACAGCCGGCCGGCCCCGTCGAGGGCGAGGGCGCCGGTGGACTGCGCGGGCAGCGCGTCGCTGATGGGCTGCCAGTGGCCGCCGCCGTGGCGCGAGCGCCAGACTCCGCCGCCGGCGCTGCCCGCGTAGACGTAGCCGTCGTCGTCGGCCGCGAGCGCGGCCATGCGGCCGGTCACGTTGCCGGACCCGCCGCTGGAGTTGGAGTCGATGTCGCGGTAGCGCGCGTCGTCGGAGTTGTACGGCAGATCGGTCAGATTGCGCCAGGCGCCCTTGGTGGCGGGCAGCTTCCGCAGCTCGCGCCAGGCGGCTCCGTACGCGCCCGGAGCGATGACACCGGGCGAGGTACGGGCCTCGGCGTACTGGTCCGCTCCCTCGGCGATCTCGTCCGCTTCGTTGCCGTCGTCGTCATCGGCCTGGAGCCGGGGGGACGACGAGGCCCGGGCACCCACCGACTGCTCGCGTTCCTTGGCGAGTTGGTGGAGAGTACGGACTCCGAAGGGATCTGCGCCGCCGCGTCCGGACGCGGCGGACGGCGGTATCGCCACGAGCGCGGCGGACGCGGTGAGCGCGCAGACGGTGAACCACCGTCTGCCGCGGGTTGGCACGGACACCAGGGACCTCCAAGAAGGGGCATCGACACTGCCGACGCAGGAGACCCGATCATCCGGACGGCCGGATGTCCGCCACTTGGCGCATTTTTGACGAGAACCTGCCAGTAATTGCCGGTCCCGTCATCGAATTTGCGACGCGGCACGGCTCCGGCCGGCCGCGCCGCCGTACGGTCACCCGATGCCGCCGGTCGCGCCTAGCCGCCGGTCACCCCGTCCCGGGTGCGCAGTTGGCCCACCGTCCTCAGCAGCCTGTCGGCCGGCTCGCGCAGCCGGGGATGGGCCAGGACCGTGTTCCGCAGGCCGCGTACCGGCCTGCGCCACATCCGCCGGGCCACGGCCACGGGGTGGGCGCGGGCGGCGAACCCCTCCCCGACCCGTAGTTCCCTGGTCTTGAGCCAGTCCTTGTACTCCTTGTCGCCGCGCCCCAGATCGACCAGGGTCACCCCGTGCCGGGCGGCGGCCTCGGCCGTCCTCAGGTGCATCATCAGGCCCGGTGAGTAGTAGTGCAGTTCGGGATCGTAGGCGGTGAACCAGGCGGCCAGGACCGTGCTGGAACGTGGGCCGAAGTGGGCGGCGACCGGGCGGTCACCGGCGTACAGCACGGAGAGCACACCGGTGAAGTGCTCCTCGCGCACATGGAACAGGTGGTTCACGAGGTCGACGATCCAGGGCCGCGAGAACCGGTCCATCCGTCCGGTCCGGCGGTACTGGGCGGACTTCCAGCGCATGAGGGTGCCGAGCATCCGCGGGTCCCGTTCGTCGAACTCGAACCGCACCTCGCCGAGGTCGCGGCCGATCCGGCGCTCCTTCTTCAGCGTCGTCTTGGCCAGCCCGGGGTAGGTGCCGCGCAGCCACTCCGGATAGCCGCCGTCGCCGGGTTTCACGTCGATGACCGGAGAGGCGAAGGTGCCGGTGACGTGTGCGGCGAACGGCCGCTGCTCCTGCACGAGATGGTCGAACTCGAAGATGCTGAGACCGCAGGCGGCCAGCAACTCCCCCGGCTCCCAGACGACTCCGGGCCGGTGCACCAGGGCCTGGCAGTCGGACAGGCCGAGCCCGATGGCCCGGCCGGTGCCGAGCGGCCCCCGTTCGTAGGGCAGGAAGCCGACCGGATCGCCGCCCTCCCGCAGGACCGCCACCCGTGCCCCGCCGCGGTGCCGGCCGACGCCGATCGTGAACTCCGGTGCCAGGAAGGGGTTCGCGTACTCGGGTGACTCGTCCATCGCCCGGTGCCAGGCTCCGCGCAGGGCGGCGGTCAGGTCACCGGGTCTGTGGATGGTGATCTCCACCTCAGATCGACCGCCCTTCCGCCGGGGACACGAGCGCCGTGTCCCGCGCGGCACAGACCGGTGAGGCGTGTGCGTCCTGGCTCATGGATCGCATGGGCCGCTCCCCCCATGACGCGCCTGGCGCGTCCTGCCGTTCCTTCTGCCGACTCGGTTCCCCGCCGTGCGCCGACGCCCAAACCTCGCGAAACAGTACGCACACCGTCAAGGGTGCCTCAGGCGACGGTCGGTCCGCCATGGGTCTGCGGACATCGGTGACGAGTCAGGACGGATGGCGGGATTCTCACGCCCCCCTGCGGCGAGGGCGCCGCCTGGTCCGGAGCCACCCCATACGTTCGGCGGGGGCCGGCCGGTCAACGCCTGCTCCTGATGTAGAGCTTGAGCTCCACGAGCACCGCGAAACTTTTGCCGGCGCGTGGCGTGTTCGGGTCTACGGGACCGGGCCGGGACCGCCGGCCCTGGCACACTGCCTGGTCGACCTTCGCAGTGATCACGGCAGTCACGAAAGGCGGTACGCCATGTCCTCCTCCGAACCGGCCGCACAAGCCGCACCGGCCGAACCGGAAGCACCCAAGCCCGGCGACCTGCTGGCCACGATGCCGTTCGCGGCCGGCCTCGGCATCGAGTTGCACGAGGCCACGGCCGAGCGCACCGTCGGCAGCCTGGCCTGGTCACCGGACGTCTGTACGGCGGGCGGTGCCCTGCACGGCGGGGCGCTGATGGCGCTGGCGGACAGCGTCGGCGCCGTGTGCGCCTACCTCAATCTGCCCGAAGGGGCCTCCGGCACCTCGACGGTGGAGTCGAAGACCAACTTCCTGCGGGCGGTGACCGCCGGCGGTGTCCGCGCGATGGCCCGCCCCCTGCACCTGGGCGGCACCCTCCTCGTGGTGCAGACCGACCTGCGTGACGACCGGGACCGGCTCGTCGGGCAGACGACGCAGACACAGATCGTGCTCCGCGGGAACCCCGGCCGGGCCTGAGCGCGACGAAGGCCGGCCCCCTCGCGGAGGGGGCCGGCCTTCGTCGTGCCCGGCCGCGTTCCACCCTTCGGTATTGACATGAACCTGCACCCACCGCGAGTCTTCGTGCGTGAAGTTGCTCGATTGAAGCTCGTTTCGAGCGCTTCCGAGCACAAGCCTTACGAACAGTCAGTCCGCGATGGTGCGATGGGAGCTGTTCCTCCGTGCGAAGACTCCGACACCGTGTGCCGCGTCCGGCCTGGATCCCGGCCGCTCTGGCGACCGCCCTGGCCGGGGCCCTGCTCGTCGCCCCGGCCCCCGCCGAGGCCGCAGCGACGGCCGGCGCCGTCCTCGACTCCACCCACAGCAGCGTGAGTTGGCAGAGCCCCGGGTACGCCAAGGGCACCGGCGGCGGCACCGAGAGCTGTCCGGCCGACGACCCGGACGACAAGGTCTGCGACCGCTTCGACCTGACCGTTTCGGTGCCGGACGGCTACTGGGACGACAACCCCGAGGGCGGTGTCCCGCTGTCGGTGAAGTGGGACGAACCCGCCGCCGACTTCGACCTGTACGTCTACGACGACCACGGCAAGCAGGTCGCCTCCAGCGCCGGCACCGCCGACCCCGAGGCCACGGTGATCCCGCGCGCCTCGGGGACCTACCACGTGGTGGTCGTGCCGTACGACGTGCACGACGACTCCTTCACCGGCACCGCGTACCTGCCCGCGACCACGGACGCCGGCGACCTCACGTCCTTCTCCGGGCGCGACGGCAGCTACACGATCGGCGCCGGGCGGCTCAGGGCCCGCGCCGACTTCCTTACGGGTGGCCGGCTGCGGCTCCAGGCCGACCCGTCGGGCGCGCTGAGCGATCCGGCCGGTGACGCCATCGTGCGCGCGCGGCCCGCGCCCGAGCGGCACACCTCGTCCTTCGACGCGGGCGACTACTACGGCATCCGCTCCCCGGACGCGGTCCTGCGCGTGTACAAGAAGCCGCTGCGGTTCGGGCTGTACAAGCCCGACGACCGCACCCGGATCTGGCAGGAGGACAAGCCGCTGCGCTGGTCCACCGGCGGCATGCGGCAGAGCCTGACACGGGGCGCCGACGAGCAGTTCTTCGGTGGCGGCGAGCAGAACGGCGGCTTCTCGCACCGCGGGCGGACCGTGTACGTGGCGAACAGCTTCGACTGGAACGAGGGCGGCTACAACAACTCCCAGCCGTTCTACGTCTCCAGCGCCGGCTACGGCGTCTTCCGCAACACCTTCGCGCCGGGTGTGTACACCTTCGGCTCGCCGGTCACCACGGGCCAGCAGGAACGGCGCCTGGACGCCTACTACTTCCTCGGCGACGCCAAGCAGGTGATCGGAAAGTACACGGCGTTGACGGGCCGCCCCTTCATGCCACCGGTCTACGGCCTGGAACCCGGCGACTCCGACTGCTACCTGCACAACGCCAACCGGGGCGAGCGGCACACCCTGGACGCCCTCAAGGTCGCCGACGGGTACACCGAGCACGGCATGCCGCTCGGCTGGATGCTCGTCAACGACGGCTACGGCTGCGGCTACGAGAACCTGGAGCAGACGGCCGAGGGCCTCACGGACCACCACGCCCAGCTCGGCCTGTGGACCCAGGACGGCATCGGCAAGCTGGCCGACCAGGTCAGGGCCGGACAGCGGGTGGCCAAGCTCGACGTGGCCTGGGTCGGCAACGGCTACAAGTTCGCGCTGGACGCCTGCGACGCGGCCAAGAAGGGGATCGAGGACAACAGCGACGCCCGCGGCTTCGTCTGGCTGCCCGTGTCCTGGGCAGGCGCCCAGCGCTGCGGGGTGCTGTGGTCCGGCGACCAGAAGCTGTCCTGGGACTACATCCGCTGGCAGATCCCGACCTACGCCGGGGCGACCATGTCCGGCATCGCCTACGACACCGGCGACGTGGGCAGCATCTACCGCCACGACGCCAAGATGTACGCCCGCGACCTCCAGTGGAAGGCGTTCCTGCCGGCGATCATGACGATGGACGGCTGGGCGAGCGACATCACCACGGGCAGGCCGGCCGATCAGCAGCCGTGGGTCGACGGGGAGCCGTACACCTCGGTCAACCGCAAGTACCTCCAGCTGAAGGAGCGGCTGCTGCCGTACATGTACACCCTGTCGGCCCAGGCGGCGAAGACGGGCGTCGGCGCGGTGCGCCCGCTCTGGCTGGAGTACCCGGACGACCCGGACACCCTCGGCGAGCAGGCCAAGTACGAGTTCCTGTCCGGACCCGACTTCCTCGTCGCCCCGGTCTACCAGGACTCCGACACCCGCGACGGCATCTATCTGCCCAAGGGCACCTGGACCGACTACTGGACGGGCCGCACCTACCACGGTCCGACCACCCTGAACGGCTACCACGCACCGCTGGACACACTCCCGCTGTTCGTGCGCGAGGGCGCCGTCGTGCCCATGTGGCCGAAGGGCACGACCAGTTGGCAGACCCGCGACCGGCACGAGCTGGACTGGGACCTGTACCCGGCGGCCCACGGCACCAGCCACTACACGCTGTACGAGGACGACGGCGTGACCCGTGACTTCGCCAAGGGGTCCGCCGCCACCCAGCGCGTGTCGATGCGGGCCGGCGCCGGTGGGACGACCGTGACGGTCGGCGCGAGCCGGGGCGACTACACGGGCAAGGTGGACGCGCGGACCCACCGGTTCACGGTGCACGGCGGCCTGGCGCCCGCGCGGGTGCTCCTGGACGGGCGGCGACTCCCGCGCTCGGCCTGGTCGTACGACCCGGACACCCGGGTCACGACCGTCACCACCCCGAGCCGGTCGCTGGACCGGGCGTTCACCCTGCGGCTGGTCGACGGGAGGTAAAGAAACCGTATGGTCTAGTCCAAAGAGAAAGTTGGTCTAGTCCAACTCATTGACGTGAGCGCAACACCTCCCAGAAGGTGGGGCTCCCCCGCTCAGGGTTCCCTCCCCACCCCCACCTTCTGGAGGCACGCAGTGAGACGACTTCGGGCATGTCTGGGCGCGGCGGCGGCCGTCACGCTCGCCGCCGCGGGCACGACCGCGCTGGTCGCGAGCAACGCCTCGGGCGCGACCAGCGCGCTCGGCAACCGCTGGTACGCCGCCGCCCCGTACCTGATGCCCCTGGACAACGACCCGCCGGACCCGGCCGCCATCATGGACGCCTCCGGCCTCAAGGCCTTCCAACTGGCCTTCGTCCTCGCACCCAACGGCGGTGGCTGCTCGCCCACCTGGGGCGGCACCGCGCCGGTCTCCTCCGACACCGCCGTGCAGAACGTCATCAGCACCATCCGCGCCAAGGGCGGGGACGTCTCCGTCTCCATCGGCGGGTACGGCGGCACCAAGCTCGGCCAGGCCTGCGCGGACGCGGCCTCCACGGCCGCGGCGTACCAGCAGGTCATCACCAAGTACGGCCTGCACGCGATCGACTTCGACCTGGAGGAGCCGGAGTCCGAGAACACCGCGGCCATCCGGAACGAGATCGGCGCGGCGAAGATCCTCCAGCAGAACAACCCGGGTCTCTACGTGTCCGTGACCACGGCCGGCACGGCGGACGGGACCGGCTGGTTCGGCAAGCAGATGCTGCTGGAGGCCAAGTCCCAGGGGTTCACCCCGAACAACTTCTCCATCATGCCGTTCGACGGCGGGTTCAACGGGGCGGCGAGCCAGACCGGCGCGCTGACCAACTTCAACGCCATCCTGCGGTCCACGTTCGGCTGGGACGAGGCCACCGCCTACGCCCATGAGGGCTTCTCCGGCATGAACGGCCGCAGCGACACCGGTGAGTACTTCTCGCAGGCCGACTTCCAGACCGTGCTGGACTACGCCACGAGCCACAACATGGACCGGTTCACGTTCTGGTCGCTGAACCGTGACCGTCAGTGCAGCCCGGCCGACAACGGCGGCCGCACGTCGGGTACCTGCTCCAGCGTCACGCAGAACTCCTGGGACTTCGCCAAGTACTCGGTGAAGTTCGCCGGGGCGACGCCGCCGAGCACGACACCCACGCCCACCCCGACCCCCACGCCGACTCCGACTCCGAACTCCTGCAAGACGGCGTGGAGTTCGGGCGCGGTGTACACGGCCGGCAACGAGGTGTCGTACAACAAGCACAACTGGAAGGCCAAGTGGTGGACCCAGAACGAGGTGCCCGGCGCCTCCGAGTGGGGCCCCTGGCAGGACGAGGGCGCTTGCTGACCCCTTGACGCGACTGGCGCGGACCTTTAGTTTCACGGGTCATCAGCGACCAAGGATGCGTTCGCTGTTCAGCCTGCTGAACAGCGAACGCATTCCGGCTCGGCGAAGGGACCCCCCACATGACCCACCACCGGCTCCGCACCGTCGCCACCGCCGCGGGCCTCGTCCTCGCCCTGACCGCCCTCGTGGGCGGCAGCGCGGACGCGGCCGACCCGCACGTCGCACCGGGCGGCAACTTCGACCTGTCGACATGGCAGCTCCAGGAGCCCGTCGGCTCCCCCGGCTCCCCCACCACCATCCCCTCGTCCCGGCTCCAGGGCGCGAACGGCTACCAGGACGCGTACTTCTACACCGACACGCGCGACGGCGCGATGACCTTCTGGGCCCCCGAGAAGGGCGTGACCACGCCCAACTCGAACTACGCCCGCTCGGAACTGCGGGAGATGAACCGCGACGGCAGCGCCGCCGACTGGGCGCTCAGCGGCTCCCACCGGATGAGCGCGACCCTGCGCGTCGTCTCGGTGACCAAGAACGTGTGCGTGGGCCAGATCCACCTCGGCTCCGGCGGTTCCTCCACCAAGCCGCTGCTGGAGCTGTACTACCACGCGAACGGCGACATCGTGCTCGGCACCGAGAACTCGCCCTCCGGCGGGCAGACCCCGCACACCGTCGGGCACGTCTCGGTCGGCAAGACCTGGAGCTACACCATCGCCGTCGCCGGCGGCAACACCATCGCGCTCACCGTCAACGGAACCACCACCCGCTACGCCATCCCCTCCTCCTTCACCCCGTACCGGCAGTACTTCAAGGCGGGCTCCTACAACCAGTCCTCCTCGGACAGCCCCACGAACGGCGCCCGGGTCGCCTTCTACGGGCTGACCGTCGCGCACGGCTGACCGCCGACACACGTCACGACCTGCGCGATTGGTGCATTCGGGGGTACGGTCGTAGCGTCGAGATGCACGCGCTCGGACACGGCACGACGGCTGGGAGCGGCCATGCGCGGATCAGTGACGGGAACGGCGGTCATGCTCGCGGCGGGAGCCCTGCTCGCGGCATCGATGTCCACGGCCTCGGCCGGCCCACCGGACACGGCCAGCCAGGCCCGGCCCCGGCAGCCGGTGCTGGTCGACTGCCGGTTCGACCACGACGTGCGACCGACCGACTTCATCCTGGCCTGCGGTGACGGCAACAGCCGCCTCGCCGGACTCGACTGGAACCACTGGGGCAGCCAGCGGGCGAAGGCCGTGGGCGTGAACTGGGTCAACGACTGCAAGCCGTACTGCGCCGCGGGCCGCTTCCACCCGTACCCGGTGGTCGTGCGCCTGGACCGCCCGGAGCCCTTGAAGAAGCACCCGGACGTCCAGCACTTCACCCGGATGACCCTCACCTACGACGACGCGCGCCCGGCCGGCTTCCCCAAGGTCGTGACCTACCCGCTCTGGGACTGAGCGGGCAGGTACCGAGCGCTCGGGACCGAGCGCCCCCGCACCACCCGCCGCGGCCGGTTCCCCCGGCCGCGGCGGGCGTGCGCTCAGGCGATCTCGACCAGCAGGTCGCCGCCCTCCACCTGCTGGATGCGGTTGATGGCCAGCCGGGACACCCGGCCCGCCTTCTGCGCCGTGATCGTCGCCTCCATCTTCATCGCCTCGATGGTGGCCACGGTCGCACCGGCCGCCACCTCGTCGCCCTCGGTCACGGCGAGCGTCACCACACCGGCGAACGGCGCCGCCACATGGCCCGGATCGGTGCGGTCGGCCTTCTCCGTCACCGGCACGTCGGACGCCGCCGCCCGGTCGCGCACCTGGATCGGGCGGAGCTGGCCGTTGAGCGAGGACATGACGGTGCGCAGACCCCGTTCGTCGGCCTCGCCGATCGCCTGAAGCTCGATCAGCAGCCGGACGCCCGGCTCCAGGTCGACGGCGTACTCCTTGCCCGGGCGCAGTCCGTAGAAGAACGCCTTGCTGTCCAGCACGCTGGTGTCGCCGAAGCTCTGGCGGTGCGTGTCGAACTCGCGGGTCGGGCCGGGGAACAGCAGCCGGTTCAGGGTCGTCCGGCGGTCCTTCGCGAGCCCGTCGCGGTCCTCGGCGGACAGCTCCGGGACCGGCTTGGACTCGCCGCGGCCCTGGAGGGCCTTGGTGCGGAAGGGCTCGGGCCAGCCGCCGGGCGGGGTGCCCAGCTCACCGCGCAGGAAGCCGATCACCGAGTCCGGGATGTCGAACCGGTCGGGGGTGGCCTCGAAGTCCGCCGGCGAGACCCCGGCGCCCACCAGGTGCAGGGCGAGGTCGCCGACCACCTTCGAGGACGGGGTGACCTTGACCAGGTGACCGAGGATGCGGTCGGCGGCGGCGTACATCGCCTCGATGTCCTCGAAGCGGTCGCCGAGGCCGAGGGCCACGGCCTGGGTGCGCAGGTTGGACAGCTGCCCACCGGGGATCTCGTGGTGGTAGACGCGCCCGGTCGGCGAGGCGAGGCCCGCCTCGAACGGGGCGTAGATCCGGCGGACGCTCTCCCAGTACGGCTCCAGGTCGCCGACGGCCTGGAGGTCGAGGCCGGTGGGTCGCTCGGAGTGGTCGGTGGCGGCGACGAGCGCCGACAGCGACGGCTGCGAGGTGGTGCCCGCCATGGAGGCCACCGCGCCGTCCACGGCGTCCGCGCCCGCCTGGATCGCGGCGAGGTAGGTGGCGAGCTGGCCGCCGGCCGTGTCGTGCGTGTGCAGGTGCACGGGCAGGTCGAACTCGCGGCGCAGCGCCGTCACCAGCTTGGCGGCGGCCGGGGCGCGCAGCAGTCCGGCCATGTCCTTGATGGCGAGGACGTGCGCCCCCGCCCCGACGATCTGCTCGGCTAGGCGCAGGTAGTAGTCGAGGGTGTAGAGCCGCTCGGCCGGGTCGTTGAGGTCGCCGGTGTAGCAGAGGGCGACCTCGGCGATCGCGGTGCCGGTCTCGCGCACGGCGTCGATGGCGGGCCGCATCTGGTTGACGTCGTTGAGCGCGTCGAAGATGCGGAAGATGTCGATGCCGGTGGCGGCGGCCTCCTGGACGAAGGCGTCGGTGACCTCGGTCGGGTACGGGGTGTAGCCGACGGTGTTGCGGCCGCGCAGCAGCATCTGCAGACAGATGTTCGGCACGGCCTCGCGCAGCGCGGCCAGCCGCTCCCAGGGGTCCTCGGCGAGGAAGCGCAGCGCCACGTCGTACGTCGCGCCGCCCCAGCACTCCAGGGACAGCAGTTCCGGCAGGGTGCGGGCGACGACCGGGGCCACGGCGAGCAGGTCCTTGGTGCGCACCCGGGTGGCCAGCAGCGACTGGTGGGCGTCGCGGAAGGTGGTGTCGGTGACGCCGATCGTCGGGGACTCGCGCAGGTGCCGGGCGAAGCCCTCGGGGCCCAGTTCGACCAGCCGCTGCCTGGAACCGGCGGCCGGCTCCCCGGCCGGCGGGGTGGGCAGCTTGGCGACCGGGTCGAGCAGGTCGGGGCGCGCGCCGTGCGGCTTGTTGACGGTGACGTCGGCGAGGAAGGTGAGCAGCTTGGTGCCGCGGTCGGCGGAGTGCCGGGCGGTCAGCAGGTGCGGCCGCTGCTCGATGAACGCGGTGGTGACCCGGCCGGCCTGGAAGTCGGGGTCGTCCAGGACGGCCTGGAGGAAGGGGATGTTGGTGGCCACGCCGCGGATGCGGAACTCGGCCACGGCACGCCGGGCCCGGCCGATGGCGGCCCGGAAGTCGCGGCCCCGGCAGGTGAGCTTCACCAGCATCGAGTCGAAGTGCGCGCTGATCTCCGTGCCCGCGTGGGTGGTGCCGCCGTCGAGGCGGATGCCGGAGCCGCCGGGCGAGCGGTAGGCGCTGATCCGGCCGGTGTCCGGGCGGAAGCCGTTGGCCGGGTCCTCGGTGGTGATACGGCACTGGAGGGCGGCACCGCGAAGAGTCACCGTGTCCTGGGACAGGCCGAGGTCGGCGAGGGTCTCACCGGAGGCGATGCGCAGCTGGGCCTGGACCAGGTCGACGTCGGTGACCTCCTCGGTGACCGTGTGCTCGACCTGGATGCGCGGGTTCATCTCGATGAAGACGTGGTTGCCCGCGGGGTCGAGGAGGAACTCCACGGTGCCCGCGTTGCGGTAGCCGATCTCGCGGGCGAAGCGCACGGCGTCGGCGCAGATCCGCTCGCGCAGTTCCGGGTCGAGGTTGGGCGCCGGCGCCATCTCGATGACCTTCTGGTGGCGGCGCTGGAGCGAGCAGTCGCGCTCGAAGAGGTGGATGACGTCGCCCTCGCCGTCGGCGAGGATCTGCACCTCGATGTGGCGCGGGTCCACAACGGCCTTCTCCAGGAAGACCGTCGGGTCGCCGAAGGCGGAGGCCGCCTCGCGCGAGGCGGCCTCGATGGACTCGCGCAGCTGGGCGGGGTCCTCCACCCGGCGCATGCCGCGGCCGCCGCCGCCCGCGACCGCCTTGACGAAGATGGGGAAGCCGATGTCGTCGGCGGCCCGGATGAGTTCGTCGACGTCGTTGGAGGGCGCCGAGGAGCCGAGCACCGGCACTCCGGCGGCCCTGGCCGCGGCGACCGCGCGCGCCTTGTTGCCGGTCAGCTCCAGGGTCTGCGCGTTCGGCCCGACGAAGGTGATGCCCGCCTCCTCGCAGGCGCGGGCGAGTTCGGGGTTCTCGGAGAGGAACCCGTAACCGGGGTAGACGGCGTCGGCGCCCGCCCGGCGGGCGGCGGCCACGATCTCCTGGACGGAGAGGTAGGCCCGCACGGGATGCCCGGGCTCCCCGATCTCGTACGCCTCGTCGGCCTTCAGCCGGTGCAGTGAATTGCGGTCCTCGTGCGGAAAGACGGCGACCGTGCGCGCACCGAGTTCATAACCGGCCCGGAACGCGCGAATCGCGATCTCTCCACGGTTGGCGACCAGCACCTTGCGGAACATCCTGGATTCCCTTCAGCTGCCTGGCGGCGACGAACACCATGGTGTCAGCCATGCCCTGCCGTACGTCGCGGCAACATTAGGGGGTGCCCGTAGGAGTCGAAGTGCGAAAAGCATCACACTGCCGGCCCCTGGGCGCACGCGGAGCGGGCCGCTTCCGGGCCGGGGGGTGCCACCGGCCGGGTTGACTTCGAGCGCGCTCCAGGTCATAGCGTCGAAGACACCCCGGCCGGCAAGGGCCGCGGCGCCCGGCGTTCCCGTTCGGGATGCCGGGAGACGGAATCCGTCGCTCCATGGAGAAGGGCTTCGTGCCGTAGGCCACGACGGCCCTCGTCCAGGGAGCGACGCTCGAGCGGAAAGGCTGGGACACCACATGCGACAGCGCAGTCTGCGGGATCTTGAGGTATCGGCCATCGGCCTCGGCTGCATGGGCATGTCCGCCTTCTACGGCACCGCCGACCAGGACGAGGGCATCGCGACCGTCCGGCGGGCCCTGGAGCTGGGCATCACCTTCCTCGACACCGCCCAGCTCTACGGACCGCTGACCAACGAGTCCCTGGTCGGCGAGGCGATCCGGGGACACCGCGACGAGTACGTGATCGCCACGAAGTTCAACTACCGCATGGACGACGCGGTGCCGGGCGACATGAGCACGATCGGCCGGCAGGACGGCTCGGCCGAGCACGTGCGCAGCTCGATCCACGGCTCGCTCCAGCGCCTGGGCACCGACCACATCGACCTGTACTACCAGCACCGCGTCGACCCCGCCGTGCCCATCGAAGAAACGGTGGGTGCCCTGGGGGAGCTGGTCGCCGAGGGCAAGGTGCGGCACATCGGGCTGAGCGAGGCGAGCGCGGACACCATCCGGCGCGCGCACGCCGTCCACCCGGTCACGGCGGTGCAGAGCGAGTACTCGCTGTGGTCGCGGGACGTCGAGGCCGAGGTGCTGCCCGCCTGCCGGGAGCTGGGCATCGGCTTCGTCCCGTACTCGCCGCTCGGCCGCGGATTCCTCGCCGGGCGGTTCTCCTCCCCCGACGAGCTGGACCAGAACGACTTCCGGCGCAACAACCCCCGCTTCACCGACGCCAACATCGACGCGAACCAGCGGCTGGCCGCCAAGGTCAAGGAGATCGCCGCGGAGAAGGACGTGACCCCGGCCCAGCTCGCCATCGCCTGGGTGCTGGCCCAGGGCGAGCACCTGGTCCCGATCCCGGGCACCAAGCGCCGCACCTACCTGGAGCAGAACGCGGGCGCGGTCGACATCGAGCTGACCAAGGACGACCTGGCCCGCATCGACGCCGAGCTGCCGGAGGCGGCCGGGGAGCGCTACGACGAGGCGGGCATGCGCACGGTGAACCGGTGACCGGTTCCGCCCCGTTCGTCCCCCTTCCGGCGCCGCCTCTGTGAGCAACCCCACGCCGGGGTCAAGTGCCAACGGGGGGCACGGATTTGAGGGCCGTACGGGGCCGCTCGCACGGGTGGCGGCGGCGGGCCGCCGGTCCCTTCTGCCACGATGGTCCGCGCCCTGACCGGGCGGCCCGGCCGCGCAGCGCAGCCGGCCCGACGGGTACCGCCGGTCTCTCCCCACCCCTGGCTGTCGAGTACCCTCCGTGCCCCTTTCCCCCGCCCTGTCCACGCCCGTGCCCGAAACCGCCGCCCAGCGTGCGTCGCGTTCGCCGTGGCGGTCCCTGCGGCACCCCAGCATGCGCTGGTGGTCGGTCGCCAATCTCGTCTCCAACGCCGGCACCTGGATGCAGCTCACGGTGCAGAACCTGCTGGTGCTCCAGATCACCGGTTCCGCCGCGGCGACCGGTCTGTCGATGTCCGTGCAGGCGGCGCCCGCCCTGTTCGTGAGCCTGTTGGGCGGCGCGGCCGTGGACCGCTGGCCGCGGAAGCTGACCGTCGCCGTCAGCCAGGCGCTGCTCGGCGCGGTCGCCTTCACCACCGCCCTGCTGGTGGCGCTCGACCGGATCGACATGCCGGCGCTGATGGTGCTGGCCGCGGTCACCGGTGTCATCGCCACCGTCGACGGACCCGCGTGCGCCCTCCTCGGCAACGACCTCGTGCCGGTGGAGGACGTACCGTCCGCCATCGGCGTCGGCGCGCTCGTGCACAGCGCCGGCCGGCTCACCGGTACGGCGCTGGCCGGGGTGACCGTCGGTTTCCTCGGCACGTCCGCCGCGTACGCCGCCAACGGGCTGTCGTTCCTGTTCGTGGCCGCGGTCGTGCCGTTCCTGCGGCCCGCCCCCGGCGCGGTCCAGGAGCCGGTGAGCGAGCCGGTGAGCGCCGAACGCGCCGCACCTGACCGCGTGGAGATGGGCGTGCGGCAGGGCCTGGCGTTCTTCGCGCGCCGGCCCCGGCTGGTCGCGCTCGCCGCCGTCACTGGCATCAGCTCCGTCTTCGGCCGCAACTACGGCCTGACCCTCGCCGTCCTCGTCACCGGGCCGCTCGCGGGCGGTGCCGGGGCGTTCGGCACCGTCTCCACGGTGCTGGCCGTCGGCGGCATTCTCGGCGCGGTGCTCGGCGCCCGGCTGCGCCGGCCCTCGGTGCGCACCGTGGGCCTGCTCGCCGCCGCGGGCGGGCTGCTGCAGGTGGCGGCGGGGCTTTCGCCGTCGCTCGCGGTGCTGCTGGTGCTGGTGCTGCCGATGGCGGTGGTGGAGTCGGTCTCCGACACCGCGGGCACGGCCGTCCTGCAGACCGATCCGCCCCCGCATCTGCGCGGCCGGGTGCTCGGCGTGTGGAGCAGCGTCGGCACGGTGTGGGGCCTCGGCGGCCCACCGGCGCTCGGCCTGCTCATGGAGTGGGCCGGGACGCGGGGCGCGCTGGTCGCCGGCGGTCTGCTGATCGCCGGGGCGATCGGCACGGGCCTGCTCGCGCGCCGGCGCACCGTCCGGGCGCCGGTGACGCTGAGCGCGAAGGAGGGCGACATGACCGGCCGGGTGGCCCTGGGCACGGCCGCCTGAGCGCCGGCCCGGGACAGGTCCCGGGCCGGCGCCCGTGGTGTCAGGCGGGCTGCCGCTCCGCCCGCTGCGCCACGGGCAGGTGGTAGACGTGGAACGCCTGGCCGATCACCGGCTGCGCCACGTTGCGCACCCGCACGCCGCCGCTGGTCATGCCGTGTTCGGTGCCCGCGTGGGCGTGCCCGTGCACGGCGAGGTCGGCGCCCGCGGTGTCGATCGCCTCGGCGAGCAGGTAGCTGCCGAGGAACGGGTAGATCTCCGGCGGTTCCCCGGCCAGGGTGTCCGGCACGGGAGAGAAGTGGGTCAGGGCGATCCGCACGTCGCAGTCCCGCTCGTCCAGCTCCTTCAGGGCGGCCAGCAGGCCGTCGGCGCACCGGCGGCTGTAGCGGACGAACTCCTTCATGAGCGGCTCGCCGAACTCGCCGGCGCAGCGCCCGACGAAGCCGCCGCCGAAGCCCTTGGTCCCGGCCACCCCGATCCGCGCGCCGCCCGCGGTGGTGACGACGGCGGCCTGGCCCTCCAGGACCTGGGCGCCGGCCTCCCGGAGGATGCCGGCGACCTCCTCGGGCCGTTCGTCGTGGTGGTCGTGGTTGCCGAGGACGGCGACGACCGGCACCGGGAGGTCCTTGATCTCCCGGGCGACGACCCGCGCCTCCTCCGGGGTGCCGTGCCGGGTGAGGTCGCCGGCGAGCAGCAGCACGTCGGCGCAGCCGGGCAGCGTCTCGAAGGCCGGGCGGAGCGTGCCCTCGCTCTCCGGTGCCATGTGGATGTCTCCCACCGCCGCTACGCGGATCATGTGAGGTCCTCCCCGTGGTCGGGCGAGGAGGTCCCGGCGACCAGGATGTCGCAGTGGACGGGGTGCCCCGCCAGCTCTTCGCGAGCCAGGCCGAGGATCTCGTCCCGGCACTGGGTGGACGGCACGGTGCCGGTCAGCAGGACGGAGTCGCCGTGCGGGACGAGCCGTACGCCCAGTTCCCCGAGGTGGCCGGCGGCGAGGCGGTCGGCCAGGTGGGCGACGCGGTAGTCCAGGTTCTCGGCCGTGGGCGGGCCCGGCGGCCGTACGTCGGGGTCGGTCATGATGTCCCTTCCCGAGGTTGGATCACGTTCAGCTGTTCGAGCAGGAACAGGAAGGCGGCCGGCATGGGCTCGTCCCCGCAGGCCCGGCGCACCTCGTCCCAGTCGACCTTCTCGCGCACGGCGCGGGCCACCGGCAGGACCGCCCCGAAGTCGCAGTAGTGCTCCGAGAAGGCACTGATCAGGCTGTGGATCAGGTCGGTGGGCGCCAGCACCGGCATCAGCACCGAGTCGACCGGGAGGCACTGGGCCCGGGCCAGCATGTCCTTGGTGACGGGCTGGTGCGCCAGCTCGAAGATGATGTCGATGTCCTGCCCGTGGCAGTCGGTCTTGAGCAGCCAGTCCTCCGGCGGGGTGCGCACGGTCAGGCCCGCCTCGCGCAGGGTGGCGGCCACCGCGTCGGCGTCCTCAGGCAGCACCGCGAAGTCGGCGTCGTGCTGGAGGTGGCGGCTGCCGCCGTGGGCGTAGACGGCCACGCTGCCCGCGAGGGCGAACGGGTGGCCCTTGCGCTTGAGCAGGGCACCGATCTGTTTGGTGGCCTCCAGGATCGCCTGGCTGCGGTCCTGGGGCAGGTCCTGGGCACCGGGCGGCGCCGCCGCGGACCGCACCGGGCTGTCGGCGGCGAGCCGGAGTCCGGCGACCTCCGGCCGCCGGGCGGGGGTGGAGTCCTCCCCGTTCTGCGTCATGGCCTCTCCATTCGCGTCCGTCTGCCGGCTCCCGGCGCCCCCGCGGACGGCCGGGGACGGCCCCGGGGCCCCGGGTACCCGGGGCCCCGCCCGGTCAGTCGTCGCCGTCGGGCGGTGCCCCCGAGTGCCGTGGCGCGTGCGCGGGCGCACCCTGGTAGGCATGAGGTTCGGGTCCGGAAGTCGGGACGCGCGCCTGAGGTGGCGATCGTCCCGGAACCTGCTGCTGTTCCCCGTCGCGCTCATCGTGGTGATCACGGTGGTCGACCTGCGCTCCCCCGAGAGCATCCACCTGGGCCCGGCGCTGGTGATCGCGCCCGCCATCACCCCGTCGTTCGCCGGCCCCCGGACCACGGGGCTGGTGGGCGCGCTGGCGGTGGGGGCCCAGACCCTGATCGGCGTCTACCACGGCGGTCTGACGACGACGAACCACATCGTGCAGATCGTCACGCTGGCGATCCTCTCGGTGGCGGTCGTCGTCTACAGCGCCCTGCGGGAGCGGCGCCAGGCGCAGCTGGCCCAGGTGCGCAACGTCGCCGAAGCGGCGCAGCACGTGCTGATGTGGCCGCTGCCCGAGTACATCGGCCCGCTGCGGATCGCGTCCCTGTACCTGGCCGCCGAGGACGAGGCGCAGATCGGCGGCGACCTGTACGCGGCGACCCGCTGCGACGGCTCGGTGCGGGTCCTCATCGGCGACGTGCGCGGCAAGGGCCTGGCCGCCATCGGGGAGGCGGCCCTGCTGCTGGGCGCGTTCCGGGAGAGCGCGCACCGCCATGTGACGCTGCCGGACCTGGCCACGGCGCTCGACCTGAGCATCACCCGGTACACGGCCGAGCTGGACACCGAGGAGGAGGCGGGCGAACGTTTCGCCACGGCTCTGCTGGTGGAGATCCTGGACGGGGACGCGCTCACCCGGATGACCAGCTGCGGCCATCCGCCGCCGCTGCTGCTCAGCCCCGGTCACGCGGTCACGGCGCCCAGCCTGCACCCGGCGCCGCCGCTCGGGGTGCACGGTGGCGCCGAGCACACGCTGGACGTCGTCTCCCTGGAACCCGGCGACACGCTTCTGCTGTACACCGACGGGGTGATCGAGGCGCGGGACGCGCGCGGGCGGTTCTATCCGCTGGCGGAGCGGGCCGCCCGCTGGACGGACGTCAGCCCGGAGGCGCTGATGCACCATCTGCGGCACGATCTGCTCGCCCACGTGGGCGGCCGCCTCGACGACGACGCCGCGCTCATCGCCCTGCACCGCACGGCCGCCGGCGTCCGCCACCCGCACCGGCCGGCGACGGTCGCCCAGGACCGGGTACGGCGGCCCGGCACCCGTACGGGATGAGCCGGACCGCTCGCTGCGCGCGCCGAAACCGGCCCTGGCACAGCGCGGCCCCGCCCCGAGTGGGGCGGGGCGGGGCCGGGCGCCTGCGCCAGCCGGTCAGCGCACCGGCTTCAGGTCGGTGATCTTCCGGGTCTTCAGGTCGGACAGGACGTCGATCTTGGTGACCTGGGCGCCGGCGCCGTCGCTCCAGGTGAGCGTGACCCTGCTGGTGGCGTGGCCCGCGCCGGAGCCGGTGTGCACGACCTTCCACTTCACCGGGACGTTCTGGGCGAACAGGATGCCGTTCGCGTGGTTCCTCGCCTCGTACGCGGCCACGTGCCGCTGGGCGGCCGGGGACAGGTAGAACGCGCGCAGCGCCTTGGCGTCCGCCGCGGCCGAGGGGTCCTCGCCGTCCCAGACGGCGTCGATGTAGGCGCCGTAGAAGTCGGCCACGCGCTGGGTGACGTCGCGCGGGTCGCCCTGGGCGGTGGACACGGCGGCCCGGGTGGTGTGGCTCGCGCCGGTGCCGGCGAGGGCGGGCGTGACGGCGGCCAGGGTGAGGCCGGCGGTGAGGGCGACGGCGGTCAGAAGTGTCTTGCGTTTGCGGACGGTCATGTTTCTCATTCCCCCGGTTTCTTCGCGACCGGTTCCATCCCGGCCTTCGACGGACCTTAAGACCGCAATTCCCTCCGCCCGGTTCCACCCCTCCGCCTTTTCTTTCCCCGCAATTCCCGGCAGAGGGCACAACAGCGATGGTTGTGGCGAATTCCGGTCCCTTTCCATTTCTTTTCGGCCACACCGCCTCAGGTCTTCGCGACCCGAGCCGCACGCTCAGGGCTGCTTGCGATTTTCAACTTGCTGGTTGCGGGCTGTTGTTGGCGGGTGCCAGAGTGGATTCGACTGCTCCGGCTGACCGAAGGAGCGGGCGGCGCGGCCGGTCGGGGGAGACAGGGCTGCCACCACGGCCTCGCGGGAGGCCGGGTGTCGTCCGCTCCCAAACGGCCGGCCCTCCGACACCGGCCGCCCTGCGACGAGCGGCCGGACGAAAGGCGTACGGCCATGGCTCCGCCCTCCCTCCCC
>NZ_JAJSZC010000075.1:0-32814 GCF_036815105.1 Streptomyces sp. IBSBF 3136 | reverse complement strand
CATATCTGGCGTTGATTTTTGGCACGCTGTTGAGTTCTCAAGGAACGGTCGCTTCCTTTGTACTCACCCTCTCGGGCTTTCCTCCGGGCGCTTCCCTTCGGTCTTGCGTTTCCGACTCTATCAGATCTTTTCTCGACCCGATTTCCTCGGCGCTTTCCAGGTTTCCGCTCTCGCGTTTCCCTTTCCGGCGGTTCCGACTTTATCAGAAGTTCTGAGCCGGATTTCCCACCCGGTCCGGGGAACCGTGGTCCAGCGCTTGAGGCACTGGGGTTCCCGCTCGGGCGGAGACGTAAACGTACTGGAGCGGGGCGCCCCGATGCAAATCGAGGCGCCCCGCTCCCAGTTCGCGCTGACGAGGGGTCAGACCTCCACGACGACCGGGAGGATCATCGGCCTGCGGCGGTAGGTGTCGGAGACCCACTTGCCGAGGGTGCGGCGGATGAGTTGCTGGAGCTGGTGGGGCTCCACGACGCCGTCCTGCGCGGACCGCTCGAGTACTTCGGTGATCTTCGGCAGGACGGCCGCGAAGGCCGAGTCCTCGATACCGGAGCCGCGGGCCTGCACGTGCGGGCCCCCGGTGATCTTGCCGGTGGAGGAGTCCACGACCACGAAGACCGAGATGATGCCCTCGTCGCCGAGGATCCTGCGGTCCTTCAGGGCCGGCTCGCCGACGTCACCGACGGAGAGTCCGTCGACGTAGACGTACCCCGCCTGGACCTTGCCCGAGATCTTCGCCTTGCCCTCGACCAGGTCGACCACGACGCCGTCCTCGGCGATGACGATCCGGTCGTGCGGTACACCCGTCAGGGCACCCAGCTCGGCGTTGGCGCGCAGGTGACGCCATTCGCCGTGGACCGGCATCAGGTTCTTCGGGCGGCAGATGTTGTAGAAGTACAGCAGCTCGCCCGCGGAGGCGTGGCCGGAGACGTGCACCTTGGCGTTGCCCTTGTGGACGACGTCGGCGCCCCAGCGGGTCAGGCCGTTGATCACGCGGTAGACCGCGTTCTCGTTGCCCGGGATGAGGGACGAGGCCAGGATGACCGTGTCGCCGTCGACGATGCGGATCTGGTGATCGCGGTTGGCCATGCGGGACAGGGCCGCCATCGGCTCGCCCTGGGAACCCGTGCAGACCAGGACCACCTCGTGGTCGGGCAGGTCGTCCAGCGTCTTGACGTCCACCACCAGGCCCGGCGGGACCTTCAGGTAGCCGAGGTCCCGGGCGATGCCCATGTTGCGGACCATGGAACGGCCGACGAAGGCGACCCTGCGGCCTTGCTCGTGCGCGGCGTCCAGGATCTGCTGGATGCGGTGGACGTGGCTGGCGAAGCTCGCCACGATGATCCGCTTGCGGGCGCCCGCGAATACCTGGCGCAGGACGTTGGAGATGTCCCGCTCGGGCGGGACGAAGCCCGGCACCTCGGCGTTGGTCGAATCGGCGAGCAGGAGGTCGATGCTTTCCTCGCTCAGCCGTGCGAACGCGTGCAGGTCGGTGAGGCGGCGGTCCAGCGGGAGCTGGTCCATCTTGAAGTCGCCGGTGTGCACCACCATGCCGGCGGGGGTGCGGATGGCGACCGCCAGGGCGTCCGGGATGGAGTGGTTGACCGCGATGAACTCGCAGTCGAAGGGGCCGACGCGCTCGCGGTTCCCCTCCGCCACCTCCAAGGTGTACGGCCGGATCCGGTGCTCCTGGAGCTTGGCCTCGATGAGGGCCAGCGTCAGCTTGGAGCCGATCAGCGGGATGTCCGGCTTCTCGCGGAGCAGGAAGGGCACACCGCCGATGTGGTCCTCGTGGCCGTGCGTGAGGACGATGCCTTCGATGTCGTCGAGGCGGTCCCGGATGGACGAGAAGTCCGGCAGGATCAGGTCGATTCCGGGCTGCTCCTCCTCGGGGAAGAGCACTCCGCAGTCGACGATCAGCAGACGGCCGCCGTACTCGAAGACCGTCATGTTCCGGCCGATCTCGCCGAGACCGCCGAGCGGGGTGACCCGCAGGCCGCCCTCCGGGAGCGGCGGGGGCGAGCCGAGTTCAGGATGCGGATGACTCAAAAGACTCTCCTCACCACGCACGCCACGTACCGGTAGGGCACGTGGCGCGCGTGACGTTCGTGCAGAAGCAGTTGTCGTTGTGGGATGCGGACACCGGTGGCCTGCGTATGCGGTTGTTGTTCAGTTGTGAAGCCCGGGTGGTGCTAAGTCTGTTGTCAGAGCTGTACCCCGCCGGCGGCAAGATCGATCTTGAGCTGGGCGATCTCCTCGGTCGAGCACTCGACCATGGGGGCGCGCAGCGGTCCGGCGGGCAGGCCCTGGAGGGCGAGTGCCGCCTTGGTGGTCATGACGCCCTGGGTGCGGAACATGCCCGTGTAGACCGGGAGCAGCTTCTGATGGATCTCGGTGGCCTTGACGACGTCGCCCGAGGTGTACGCGTCGACGAGGGCGCGCAGGTCGGGGGTGACGAGGTGGCCGACGACCGACACGAAGCCGACGGCGCCCACGGACAGCAGCGGCAGGTTCAGCATGTCGTCGCCGGAGTACCAGGCGAGGCCGGACTGGGCGATGGCCCAGCTCGCGCGGCCGAGGTCGCCCTTGGCGTCCTTGTTGGCGACGATCCGCGGGTGTTCGGCGAGGCGGACGAGCGTCTCGGTGTTGATCGGGACGCCGCTGCGGCCGGGGATGTCGTAGAGCATGACCGGCAGGCCGGTGGTGTCCGCGACGGCCGTGAAGTGCCGGTACAGGCCCTCTTGCGGGGGCTTGTTGTAGTACGGCGTGACGACCAGCAGGCCGTGTGCGCCGGCGCGCTCGGCCTCGCGGGCCAGCTCGACGCTGTGGTGGGTGTCGTTGGTGCCGACTCCTGCCACGACGTGGGCGCGGTCGCCGACCGCTTCGACCACGGCTCGTACCAGGTCCGATTTCTCCGCGTCGCTGGTGGTGGGGGACTCGCCGGTGGTGCCGTTGACGATCAGGCCGTCGTTGCCTGCGTCCACCAGGTGGGCGGCGAGCCGCTGCGCGCCGTCGAGGTCGAGTGCGCCGTCCGCCGTGAAGGGCGTGACCATGGCGGTGAGGACCCGCCCGAAGGGGGTCTGCGGAGTCGAGGTCGGAGCCATGGGTAACACGCTACTCGGTGCTCAATGCGTGGTCTGCCCTCGGGGTGCCGGGAAAGTCAGGACAAATATGGAGCCCGGCACTGCCTGCTCGGGGGTTCAAGCAGTGCCGGGTCCGTTTGATCAGGCTAGATGAACTTCTCTAAATGCCGCAATACGGACACTTCGCCAGGCTGACCCGTACATCCGTTCCGCGTGGGCGGAACGGGCTTCGTCAGGGGGCCACCCGGCCGTTGCCGTTGAAGGCGGCGTAGGTGAGCGGCATGAGCCGGGCCCATTCCGCCTCCATCTTCTCGCCGACCATCTCGATCTCCCGCTGCGGGAAGGACGGCACCTTGGCCAGCTCGTGCTGGGTACGCAGGCCGAGGAAGTGCATCAGCGAGCGGGCGTTGCAGGTGGCGTACATCGAGGAGAAGAGACCCACCGGCAGGACCGAGCGGGCGACCTCACGGGCCACACCCTCGGCGAGGAGTTTCTGGTAAGCCGCGTACGCCTGCTCGTAGGACTCCTCCAGGGTGCCGCGCACGGCCTCGTGCTGGGCCGGGCTGCCCTCGACGAAGACGTACTTGCCCGGACGGCCCTCCTGCACGAGCTTGCGGGAGGTGTCGGGGACGTAGAAGACCGGCTCCAGCTCCCGGTAGCGGCCCGACTCCTCGTTGTAGGACCAGCCGACCCGGTGCCGCATGAACTCGCGGAACACGAAGATCGGGGCGCTGATGAAGAAGGTCATCGAGTTGTGCTCGAACGGGCTGCCGTGCCGGTCCCGCATCAGGTAGTTGATCAGCCCTTTGGAGCGCTCGGGGTCCTTCTTCAGCTCGTCCAGGGACTGCTCGCCGAGCGTGGAGACGCGGGCGGCGAAGAGGACGTCGGCATCCGAAGCGCTGGACTTCACGAGTTCGACGGTGACGTCACTGCGCAGGGTGAGCGACTCGGGGGTGGTCACGGGGGTCCTTCCCATCACTTCTTCAGGTTCGCGCCCACTGTACGGGGCACCCCTGACAGTCCCGGACAGTGACCTCGCCCCGCATTTTTTCGGACATGGGCACCTTTTGTGTCACTCGAGCGTCTGTACCGGTGAGGTCCGCACATTCGGTCCCGAGAGGAGACGTACCACCATGTTCCGTAGGCGTGAGCCCGTGCCCTTCGCCTTCCTGGCCGAGGCGGACAGGTTCCGCAGCAACGTCGCTCCCCCGCCCCGCCGGCGGGCTTCCCTGGGCGAGATGGCCGGGCGCTGGCTGCTGGGGCTCACCATCGTCGCCGGACTCGTCGGCTCGGTCCTCCTCGGCACGCCCGCGCTGTCCACGCCGTCCGGCACGTCGGCCCCGCGGTCCCAGGCGTCACAGGGGCACTGACCCTTCCGGCCACCCACGGGTGGTGGGCGGTAACGCGGACGGATAGCCTCACCGGGCACAGCCCCAGCAAGGATTGAGTGAGGACCAGCCGTGCCCCTGCCCTTCCTGACGGCCGACCGGAGCTTCGAGGCGGCATCCGAGAGCCCGCTGCCGTACGACGACCGCGATCGCTGGCGGCGCCCCTACCGGCCCGGGCCCTGGCGGGTGGCCGGAGCGGCGCTCGGGCTGCTGCTCTCCTCGTTCGTCCTGTTCGGAGCGGTCCTCATCGCGCTGACCGGTTCGGTCTCCGACGCCGGCGCGGTCCTCGTCGTGGCGCTGGCCGTCATCGCGTCCGCGCTGCGGCTGCTGCGCATGGGCGTGTGGGTGAGCGCGCGCGGGCTGCGCCACGTCGGCTTCCTGCTGACGCGCACGGTGCCCTGGCAGCGGGTGGTCTCGGTGCGCACGGCCCAGCAGCCGGTGCGCTGGCTGGGGCTGCCGCGCACGGTGCAGGGGCAGGCCCTGACGCTCGTGCGCAAGGACCGGTCCCCCGACGAGACCGCTCCCCTGATGACCACGCACGGTCTGGACTTCCTGAGCCGTCCCGCCGCCTTCGACCGGGCCGCGGACACGGTGGAGGCGTGGGCGGCGGAGTACCGGCACGGCTGACCTTCGCACCGCATGCGTGAAGGGGCCGGTCCGCAGTGGTGCGGACCGGCCCCTTCACCGTGTGTGCCTCCTGGCGCCTGGCACCGTGTGTGTGTGCCGGGCCGCCGGTACGGCTCAGACCTGGACGGGCTTGCCGTCGTGCAGCGCGATGGCCCGCTGCATGGCCTTGCGGGCGCGCGGGGTGTCCCGGGCGTCGTGGTAGGCGACGGCGAGCCGGAACCAGCTGCGCCAGTCGTCCGGTGCCGCCTCCGTCTCGGCCCTGCGCCTGGCGAACACCTCGTCGGCCGAATCGCGGTCGATGCGGCCGGCCGGGGTGCGCTTCAGCTCGTCGACGGGCAGGCCGCCCTCGGCGTCGAGCTCGGCGGCGAGTTGGTTGGCCCTGCGGACGAACTGGGTGTTCTTCCACAGGAACCACAGCCCGATGACCGGCAGGACGAGCACCGCGACCCCGAAGGTGACGGTGACGACCGTGCCGGACTGGATGAGCATCACGCCCCGGCTGCCGACCAGGACGAAGTAGAACAGCAGAACGGCGGCCGTGACGAGGTATGTGATCTTCGCGCGCATGACGTCTTCTGGTTCGGCTCGGGTCTCAGCTCAGGTCCAGGAAGTGTTCCAGGCCGAAGGTCAGGCCCGGAGTCGACACCACCCGGCGGGCGCCGAGCAGGATGCCCGGCATGAAGCTGCTGTGGTGCAGGGAGTCGTGGCGGACGGTGAGAGTCTCGCCCTCGCCGCCGAGCAGCACCTCCTGGTGGGCCAGGAGGCCGCGCAGGCGGACGGCGTGGACGGGGACGCCGTCCACGTCGGCGCCGCGGGCGCCGTCCAGGGCCGTGGCGGTGGCGTCCGGCGCCGGGGCCGTGCCGGCCCGGCGGCGGGCCTCGGCGATGAGCTGGGCCGTGCGCGTGGCGGTCCCGGACGGGGCGTCCACCTTGTTGGGGTGGTGCAGCTCGACGACCTCGACCGACTCGAAGTACGGCGCGGCGATCTGCGCGAACTTCATGGTCAGCACGGCGCCGATGGAGAAGTTCGGCGCGATCAGCACGCCGGTCTCCGGGGACCCGTCGAGCCAGCCCCTGAGCCGCGCGAGGCGCTCGTCGGTCCAGCCCGTCGTACCGACGACCGCGTGGATGCCGTGGCGCACGCAGAAGTCGAGGTTGTCCATGACCGACGCCGGGGTGGTCAGCTCGACGACCACCTGGGCGCCGGTCTCCGTCAGGGTCTCCAGCTTGTCGCCGCGGCCGAGGGCGGCGACCAGCTCCATGTCCTCGGCGGCCTCGACCGCCCGTACCGCCTCGGACCCGATCCGGCCCTTGGCACCGAGGACCGCCACGCGCAGCTTGCTCATCTCTTGCTTCCTTAGACCGGAGGGGGTTCCGAAGGGGGTTACCGGGGTCAGGCGACCGCGTCGTGCAGCCGCGCGGCCTGCTTGTCCTTCAGCGGGCCGATGACCGACAGCGAGGGGCGCTGTCCCAGGACGTCACGGGCGACCGACCGGACCTCGTCGGGGGTGACCGCGGCTATCCGGGCCAGCATGTCGTCGACGGACATCTGCTCGCCCCAGCACAGCTCACTCTTGCCGATACGGTTCATCAGCGCGCCGGTGTCCTCGAGGCCCAGGACGGTGGAGCCCTGGAGCTGGCCGATCGCGCGGCCGATCTCGTCGTCGGACAGCCCTTCGGCGGCGACCTGGTCGAGTTCGTCCCGGCAGATCCTCAGCACGTCGTGGACCTGGCTCGGGCGGCAGCCCGCGTACACGCCGAACAGGCCGCAGTCGGCGAAGCCCGAGGTGTACGAGTACACGCTGTACGCCAGGCCGCGCTTCTCCCGGACCTCCTGGAAGAGGCGGGAGGACATGCCGCCGCCGAGGGCGGTGTTGAGCACGCCCATGGCCCAGCGGCGGTCGTCGGTGCGGGCCAGGCCGGGCATGCCGAGGACGACATGCGCCTGCTCGGTCTTACGGCCGAGCAGTTCGACCTTGCCGGCCGTGCGCAGCCGGCGGCTGCCGTCACGCGGGGCGATGGGCAGCGCCTCCGGGTTCCCGAGGGCGCCGGCCTTCTCGAAGGCCGCGCGGACCTGCCGTACGACCTTGTTGTGGTCGATGTTGCCCGCGCAGGCCACGACGAGGTGCGTCGGGTCGTAGTGCTTGCGGTAGAAGCGGCGGATGCGGTCGGCGGTGAGCGCGTTGACCGTGTCGACCGTGCCGAGGACCGGGCGGCCGAGGGCGTTGTCACCGAACATCGTGTGCGCGAACAGGTCGTGCACGCAGTCGCCCGGGTCGTCCTCGGTCATGGCGATCTCTTCGAGGATCGCGCCGCGCTCGACGTTGACGTCCTCTTCGAGGATGAGCGAGCCGGTCAGCATGTCGCAGACGACGTCGATGGCGAGCGGCAGGTCGGTGTCGAGCACGCGCGCGTAGTAGCACGTGTACTCCTTGGCCGTGAAGGCGTTCATCTCGCCGCCGACCGCGTCGAGGGCGGAGGAGATGTCCAGCGCCGACCTGCGGCCGGTGCCCTTGAAGAGCAGGTGCTCCAGGTAGTGCGTGGCACCGTTCAGCGAGGGGGTCTCGTCGCGGGAGCCCACGTGCGCCCAGATGCCGAAGGTCGCGGAGCGGACCGAGGGCAGTGTCTCGGTGACGATGCGCAGGCCGCCCGGGAGGGTGGTCTTGCGGACCGTGCCGATGCCGTTGGTTCCCTTGATGAGGGTTTGGGTACGGGCGACGGCCCGCGCCTCGGTGGAGGTGCGGGCCGTCGCCTTGGAGCTACGGGACGTCACTGCTCGGCGTCGTCCTTCTTCGTCTCGTCGGAGCCTTCCTCGCCCTCGATCACGGGGATGAGGGAGAGCTTGCCGCGGGAGTCGATCTCGGCGATCTCGACCTGGACCTTGTGGCCCACACCGAGCACGTCCTCGACGTTCTCCACGCGCTTGCCGCCGGCGAGCTTGCGGATCTGCGAGATGTGCAGCAGACCGTCCTTGCCGGGCAGCAGGGAGACGAACGCACCGAAGGTGGTCGTCTTCACGACCGTGCCCAGGTAGCGCTCGCCGACCTCGGGCATCGTCGGGTTGGCGATGCCGTTGATCGTGGCACGGGCGGCCTCGGCGGCCGGGCCGTCGGCGGCACCGATGTAGATGGTGCCGTCGTCCTCGATCGTGATCTCGGCGCCGGTGTCCTCCTGGATCTGGTTGATCATCTTGCCCTTGGGGCCGATGACCTCACCGATCTTGTCCACCGGGATCTTGACGGTGATGATCCGCGGGGCGTTCGGGGACATCTCGTCCGGCGTGTCGATCGCTTCCATCATCACGTCGAGGATGTGGAGGCGGGCGTCACGGGCCTGCTTCAGGGCGGCGGCCAGGACGGAGGCCGGGATGCCGTCCAGCTTGGTGTCGAGCTGGAGGGCGGTCACGAACTCCTTGGTGCCGGCGACCTTGAAGTCCATGTCGCCGAAGGCGTCCTCCGCACCGAGGATGTCGGTGAGGGTGACGTAGTGCGTCTCGCCCTCGATCTCCTGGGAGATGAGGCCCATGGCGATACCGGCGACGGGGGCCTTCAGCGGCACACCGGCGTTCAGCAGCGACATGGTGGAGGCGCACACCGAGCCCATGGACGTCGAGCCGTTGGAGCTCAGCGCCTCGGAGACCTGGCGGATCGCGTAGGGGAACTCCTCGCGCGTCGGCAGGACCGGCACGAGGGCGCGCTCGGCGAGGGCGCCGTGGCCGATCTCGCGGCGCTTCGGGGAGCCGACGCGGCCGGTCTCACCGGTGGAGTACGGCGGGAAGTTGTAGTTGTGCATGTAGCGCTTGCGGGTCACCGGGGAGAGGGTGTCCAGCTGCTGCTCCATGCGGAGCATGTTGAGGGTGGTGACGCCCAGGATCTGGGTCTCGCCACGCTCGAACACCGCGGAGCCGTGCACGCGCGGGATGGCCTCGACCTCGGCGGCCAGGGTGCGGATGTCGGTGACACCGCGGCCGTCGATGCGCTTCTTCTCCTTGATGACGCGCTCACGGACCAGGGTCTTGGTCAGCGAGCGGTACGCGGCGGAGATCTCCTTCTCGCGGCCCTCGAACTCCGGCAGGAGCTTCTCGGCGGCCAGGCCCTTGACGCGGTCCAGCTCGGCCTCGCGCTCCTGCTTGCCGGCGATGGTGAGCGCCTGGGCGAGCTCGGGCTTGACGGCGGCCGTCAGGGCCTCGAGGACGTCGTCCTGGTAGTCCAGGAAGATCGGGAACTCGGCGGTCGGCTTGGCGGCCTTCGACGCGAGGTCGGCCTGGGCCTTGCACAGGACCTTGATGAAGGGCTTCGCGGCCTCGAGACCGGCGGCGACGACCTCCTCGGTCGGCGCCTCGGAGCCGCCCTCGACCAGCTTGATGGTCTTGTCGGTGGCCTCGGCCTCGACCATCATGATCGCGACGTCGCCGTCCTCCAGGACGCGGCCGGCGACCACCATGTCGAAGACGGCGTCCTCGAGCTCGGTGTGCGTCGGGAAGGCGACCCACTGACCGCGGATCAGCGCGACGCGGACGCCGCCGATCGGGCCGGAGAAGGGCAGGCCGGCCAGCTGCGTCGACGCGGACGCGGCGTTGATCGCCACGACGTCGTACAGGTGGTCGGGGTTGAGCGCCATGATCGTGGCGACGACCTGGATCTCGTTGCGCAGGCCCTTCTTGAAGGACGGGCGCAGCGGGCGGTCGATGAGGCGGCAGGTGAGGATGGCGTCCTCGGAGGGGCGGCCCTCACGGCGGAAGAAGCTGCCGGGGATCTTGCCGGCGGCGTACATCCGCTCCTCGACGTCCACCGTCAGGGGGAAGAAGTCGAGCTGGTCCTTGGGGTTCTTGGAGGCGGTGGTGGCCGACAGCACCATGGTGTCGTCGTCCAGGTACGCCACGGCGGAGCCGGCGGCCTGCTTGGCCAGGCGGCCCGTCTCGAAGCGGATGGTGCGGGTGCCGAACGCGCCGTTGTCGATGACGGCCTCGGCGTAGTGGGTCTCGTTCTCCACTATGGTTTTCTCCGTTACTTGTCGTCTTTCGTCCCTCGGCTGCCCGTGTGGCAGGGGGACGGTGGCGGAGAAGCGCTCCGTGCGGTGCGGGCCGGTCTTCGATCGAAGCACCCGGGGCTCGCTTCCCCCCGGGGGCCACTACCGAGGACCGGCGGCGGCTAGGCGCGCTTCTCCCTTTCGTTGTCGTGCTGTGTCGTCTGTAATGCGTTGTGCTACCACACTACAAAGCGTCGGTGACACTCCGCACGTTTCCCCACGTACGGCAAAGGGAGCGGTCCCCAGTCCTACCGGGAACCGCTCCCTTCACGGCGTCTTACTTGGCGCCCGCCGCACCGCGGCGGATGCCCAGGCGGTCGACCAGCGCACGGAAGCGCTGGATGTCCTTCTTCGCCAGGTACTGCAGCAGGCGACGGCGCTGACCGACCAGGATCAGCAGACCACGGCGGGAGTGGTGGTCGTGCTTGTGCGTCTTCAGGTGCTCCGTCAGGTCGGAGATGCGACGCGACAGCATGGCGACCTGGACCTCGGGGGAGCCGGTGTCGCCCTCCTTGGTACCGAACTCGGTGATGATCTGCTTCTTCGTAGCGGCGTCGAGCGACACGCTTACTCCTCATAGTCTGTAAGTGCCATCGAGTGCCCCCGGTCCACTTCTCGGGGGAGCTTCCACGACTCGAAAGGCGGGGATCCGCTGGGCGCGGCCTCCAGAACCCTCGGGGTCTCCGGAAGTGCGTACACAAACGGCCGTCGACCAGCGTACCAGGCGGACACGGCCGTCTTCACCGGCGTTCCGGAACGGCCGTGGCCGGCGGTGGGCGGCCACTAGGGTGAGCGCGCTGATCGTACGTACATCGGGACCGCCGGATCACGTGATCACGGCGGGAGGAGCCGGACCGGCCGGGACCGGCCGGAAGCTACCGGGAACGACCGGGAACGACCGGGAAGGGGACGCCTCGGGATGGCGGAGACGGAAGCGGAGACCAAGGCGCGCAAGGACCGCGAGCGGGACGAGCTGTACGCGCTGGACATCACGGACGTCGAGTGGCACTGCGCGCCGGGCACGGAGCAGGACGAGGAGCGCGTCGAGATCGCCTACCTCCCGGCCGGGGCGGTCGCGATGCGGTCCTCCCTCGACCCGGACACCGTGCTGCGCTACACGGAGGCGGAGTGGCGCGCCTTCGTGCTGGGGGCTCGGGACGGGGAGTTCGATCTGGGGACGGATGCCGCGGAGGCGTAGCGGAGGCGACGTGGGAAGGGGCGGCACACACGCGTGCCGCCCCTTCCCATGTCGCACATCCGGCGGGCGTGTCGCGGGAATGCCTAGCTGGTCATCGCCCGGGCCCGTGCGTACACGTCGAACACGGCCAGGGCCAGCGGGATCAGGGTGAGCAGGACGAAGCTCTCGGCGATCTCCAGGAAGCGTCCCCAGAACGGGGTGACACCGCGGCGCGGGGTGATCAGACCGATGGCGGTGACCAGCGCGGTGGCCGCGCCGACCGCCGCGGCGAGCCAGACGCTGCGGATGTCGAGGGCCGCGGTGTCGCCCTGGAAGGCGTCGATCAGGTAGCTCCGCGGCGGGTTGAGGGCGAGGCCGAGGCCGAGGAAGACGATCGAGGCGAGGCCCGCGGCCAGGGTGGCGCCGACCTGTGCGGTGTAGCGGAACAGGTGAGCGCGCATCAGCATGGCGAGGCCGGTGGCGAGGGCGAGCAGCTGGGCCCACATGTTGCTGGAGAAGCCGAGGACGATCGACGCGCCCACGGCCACGAGGGCGCAGCCGCCGACGAGCCCGACGAGCAGTTCGTGGCCGCGCCGGGCCTGGGCGGCCACCCGCTCGGCGTCCACGGGCTCCTGCGGGGCGGGCTCGCCGCCGCCGTAGCCGCCGCGGGATTGGTTCGGCGGTTCGAAGCCGATGGGCAGCCGGGCGAAGCGCATGGAGAGACCCGGCAGGAAGGCCAGTGCCACGACCGACAGCGGGGCGCAGACGGCGGCCGTCTCGATGGGCCGCAGCTCGGTGAGGATCGCGATGAAGGAGGTGACCAGCCCGATCCCGGAGGCGAAGACGAACGCGACGAAGGGGCCGTCGCCGCCCGGTGACACCAGGGTGAGCACCACGGAGGCGACGAGGACGGCCGTGCAGGCGAGCAGGAACTGCAGCCGTCCGATGCCCTCGCCGCCGGAGAGGGGCAGCAGACCCGATCCGGCCACGGCGACGTTCGGCAGCGCGCCGAGTCCCAGCGCGACGGCGGAACCCCGGTCGTCGTACACGCGTGCGCGGACGCATGCCATGGTGATGAGCAGGATGCCGGCGACTCCCGCGATGACGCCCTGCAGGCTGTTCATGTCGTGGTGGATGCGGGAGCTCCAGGCCACGAACGCCAGCAGCGCGGGCAGGATGCCGCCCGCGACGAGACCGGCGGCACGCGTGAGGTCGCCGCTCCACAGCGTTCGGTCGCGGGTGACGGCGGAGGCCACCGCCTCGGAGACGTCGTCGACGACGGCGGGCGGCAGCGACTCGGCGAACGGGCGCAGGGTGAGCAGCTCGCCGTCGAGGATGCGCTGCGCCATGAAGGACCGGGCCCCGTCGAGGACCGTGCCGTCCCGCCGTACGAGGTGGTAGCCGACGGGCGCGCCCTCGGCGGGGTTCTGCTGGGACAGGCGCAGGATCTCCGGGTACAGGTCGGCGACCGGCACGTCGTCGGGCAGGGCCACGTCGATGCGGCTGTCGGGCGCCACGATGGTGACCCGGCAGAAACCGAATCCCATGCCCGCCCCGGAAGGGGCCTGGGTGCCTGGTCCACCGGTCGCGCCGGCAGGCGCGGAGGCCGTCATGCTCACCTGCTGTTCCCCCTCGTCGGCGGTGGGCGGCCCGCGGTGCCGCCGTACACCCTTCCGCCCGTAAAGATCCTGTGTAGGTTGTGCCGCGCCGCACGCACCGCCGGTCGGCCGAGCGGCCGCAACCGGAGTTCACGGACAGGCGCCTGCTTCGAACCGTCGCGTATTGCCCGGGTTTTCCCAGAACGATTCGCAACTGCTCACGCGTCTCCCCGGCACCCTACCGCCCGCCGTAGCCGGTGGTTGTCAGTAGGATCGCGCTGCGCGGTCGACGTCCGCCTGACACGGGGCGGCGGACGAAACATCTCGGTCCGGCAAGGGAATTGGTGCGTAGTGAGCCACATCGTCGTCAAGCGCCCGCCACGGGCACTGCCGAAGGAAGTGCCCACGGAAGAGGTCGTACTGCAGGCTCCGCCCGAACTGCCCCGCGGCCAGCAGGAAGGCGCTTGGATGCAGCTCCTGCCCATGCTCGGCATGGGCGGGTCCGTGGTGTTCTTCTTCAATCCCCAGGCCCAGCCCTTCATGAAGATCATGGGCATGGTGATGGTGGCCTCGACGATCGCCATGGGCATCTCGATGCTCGTCCGCTACCGCCGCGGCAACCAGGGCCAGATGGCGGACATGCGCCGTGACTACCTCCGCTACCTGTCGCAGACGCGGCGCGCCGCCCTGGACACCGCGAGGGTCCAGCGAGACGCCCAGTACTACCTGCACCCTTCGCCGGAGCAACTGTGGGCGCTGGTCGCCGAGGGTAGCCGGGTGTGGGAACGACGCACCGCCGACGAGGACTTCGGGCAGGTCCGGGTGGGTCTCGGCCCGCAGGCCCTGGCCACTCCCCTGATCCCGCCGCAGACCGCCCCCGTCGATGAGCTGGAGCCGCTGACCGCGGGGGCCATGCAGCGCTTCATGGCCACCCACAGCACGCTCGACGACCTACCGATGGCCGTGTCCCTGCGGGCCTTCTACCACGTGACGATCAGCGGCGAGCCGGGCACCGTGCGCGGCACCGCGCGCGCGGTCACCGCCTCCATCGCCTCGCTGCACTCACCCGAGGACCTGGTCATCGCCGTTGTCAGCGGGCGGGATTCGGCCCCAGAGTGGGAGTGGGCCAAGTGGCTGCCGCACGTGCAGACTCCGGGCCTCGCCGACGGCGCCGGCAGCATGCGCCTGATCTCCCACGACCCGGTGGAGCTGGAGGACCGGCTCGCCTCGCGTCTCCAGGGCCGTCCACGCTTCCACCCCGACGGTCCTCCGGTCCCCGAACAGCCGCATCTGGTGGTCGTTCTCGACGGCATCTCCCTGCCGCCCACGTCGCTGCTCGCCAACCCCGAGGGGGTGCAGGGCGTGACGGTCCTGGAGGTCGTGCCCGGCGACCTCACGGTGGGCCGCGGTGACCTCTCCGTCGTCGTGCAGCCCGAGGAACTGCGCCTGGAGTCGGCGCACGGCATGGTCTACGAGGGGACGCCGGACGTCCTGTCGTACGAGGCCGCGGAGGCGCTCGCCCGCCAACTGGCGCCGCTGCGCGTCGCGTCGGGTGGGGACGACGACGAACCGCTGCTCGCCAACCTGGAGTTCACCGACCTGCTGAACCTCGGCGACGCGGCGTCGGTCGACCCGAAGCGGACCTGGCGGCCGCGCTCGCAGTCGGAGCGGCTGCGCGTGCCGATCGGTCTGGGCGAGGACGGCCGACCGGTGATGCTCGACCTGAAGGAGGCGGCCCAGGAGGGCATGGGACCGCACGGACTGTGCGTCGGCGCCACGGGTTCCGGCAAGTCGGAGCTGCTGCGCACGCTCGTTCTCGGTCTCGCCGTGACCCACTCCTCCGAGACGCTGAACTTCGTCCTCGCGGACTTCAAGGGCGGCGCCACCTTCGCCGGAATGGCCCAGTTGCCGCACGTGGCCGCCGTGATCACCAACCTGGCCGACGACCTGACCCTGGTCGACCGGATGGGTGACTCGATCCGCGGTGAGCTCAACCGCCGCCAGGAGATGCTCCGCGACGCCGGCAACTACGCCAACATCCACGACTACGAGAAGGCGCGCGCGGCCGGCGCGCCGCTGCAGCCGATCCCGTCCCTGGTCCTGGTGATCGACGAGTTCAGCGAACTGCTGACCGCCAAGCCGGACTTCATCGAGATGTTCGTGCAGATCGGCCGCATCGGCCGATCGCTGGGCGTGCACCTGCTGCTGGCCTCGCAGCGCCTCGAGGAGGGCCGCCTGCGGGGACTCGAGACCTATCTGTCGTACCGCATCGGTCTGCGCACCTTCTCGGCCGCGGAGTCGCGGGCCGCTCTCGGTGTCCCGGACGCCTACGAGCTGCCGAACGTCCCGGGTTCCGGCTTCCTGAAGTTCGGCACGGACGAGATGGTGCGCTTCAAGGCGGCGTACGTGTCCGGGGTGTACCGCACGAGCTCGCAGCAGGCCGCGGCGCTCGGCGGTCCGCTGCCCGTCGACCGCAGGCCCGTCCTCTTCACGGCGGCGGAGGTACCGGTGCAGTACGCGCCGATCCCCAAGCAGCGCCAGGAGGTGCCCGGTGAGCGGCAGGACGACGCGCTCGCCGACACGGTGCTCGACGTGGTCGTGCGCCGCCTGGAGGCGCAGGGGCCGGCCGCCCACCAGGTGTGGCTGCCTCCGCTGGACAGCCCGCCGTCGCTCGACGCGCTGCTGCCCGGGCTCGCCCCGGTGCCCGGACGTGGCATGACCCAGCCGGGTTACGAGGGTGCGGGCCGGCTCGTCGTCCCCGTCGGCCTCATCGACAAGCCGTACGAGCAGCGGCGTGACCCGCTGTGGCTCGATTTCGGCGGCGCCGCCGGACACATGCAGATCATCGGCGGCCCGCAGTCCGGCAAGTCGACGCTGGTGCGCTCGGTCATCGCGTCGTTCGCCCTCACCCACACCCCGCGGGAGGTGCAGTTCTATGGCCTGGACTTCGGCGGTGGCGGTATGGCCGCGGTGGCCGGCCTGCCGCACGTGGGCGGTGTCGCGTCCCGTCTGGACCCCGAGAAGGTCCGGCGTACGGCGGCGGAGGTGTACGGCGTCCTGACCCGCCGCGAGGAGTACTTCCGCTCCGCGGGCATCTCCTCCATCGCGGAGTTCCGCTCCCGCCGCGCGCGCGGTGACATCTCGGTGACCGACCAGCCGTGGGGCGACGTGTTCCTCGTCATCGACGGCTGGGGCAACTTCCGCACGGACTACGAGGCCCTGGAGCCGCTGGTACTGGACATCGCCGCACGCGGTCTCGGCTACGGCATCCACGTGATCATCACGGCCTCGCGGTCGATGGAGGTCCGGGCGAACCTCAAGGACCACCTGATGAACCGCCTCGAACTGCGGCTGGGTGACCCCATGGACTCCGAGATCGACCGCAAGGTGGCGGCCAACGTCCCCACGGGCGTCCCGGGACGCGGTCAGACCCCGCAGAAGCAGCACTTCATGGCGGCGGTCCCCCGTATCGACGGCCTCTCCTCCGACACCGACCTCGCGGAGGCGGCGACCGCGCTCGCCACCGAGGTCACCCGCCACTGGCAGGAGCCGGGCGCACCGGAGGTACGCCTGCTGCCCCGCGAGTTCCCGGCGGCCCAGCTGCCCGCGGGGAACCGCTTCCCGAACCGGGGCGTCTCCTTCGCCCTCGACGAGGACAACCTCGAGCCCGTGTTCGTGGACTTCGAGCAGGACCCGTTCTTCCTGGTGTTCGGGGAGAGCGAGTCGGGCAAGTCGAACCTGCTGAAGCTGCTGATCCAGCGGCTCACCGAGCGCTACGACGGCAACACGTGCAAGCTGCTGGTCGTCGACAACCGCCGCTCGCTGCTCGGGGTGACCCCGCCGTCCCACCTGGCGGAGTACATCCCCATGTCGAACCAGATGCAGCATCACGTCGACGCCCTGGCCGACCTGATGCAGCGCCGCACCCCGACGGCCGACGTGACAGCGCAGCAACTGCGGGACCGCAGTTGGTGGAAGGGCCCGACGGTCTACGTGGTCATCGACGACTACGACCTCGTGTCCACGTCGAGCGGCAACCCGCTGGCCGGTTTGACCGAGCTGCTGCCGTTCGCGCGCGACGTCGGCGTGCGCTTCATCATCGCGCGGTCCACGGCCGGCGCGGGGCGGGCCGGCTACGAGAACTTCATGCAGCGCATCAAGGAGCTCGGGGCCCAGGGCGTGGTCCTCGCGGGTGACCCGGCCGAGGGCGACCTCCTGGGCGGGGTGCGGCCGCGGCCGATGCCGGCGGGCCGGGGCGTCTTCGTGTCGCGGAAGCGGGGGAAGCCGATGGTGCAGGTCGGGCTCACGGAGGCCTAGCGGGGTCGCCCGCCCACGGCTTCGATACCGTCCCGGATGCCGCGGGCCGCACCGGTCCGCGGCATCCGGCCTGTCCGTGACAGGCCGTACGGCCGGGTCAGCGCTCAGAACGCCGCGAAGGTGGCGACCGAACTGTCGTGCATGACGAAGACGCGGTTCCCGGCAGCGGCCAGGCGCATGTACTCGGGCGCACCCAGAGAGTGGCTCCGCACGCTCTCGCCGTCGGACACCCGCGAAGCGTTGATCTCCCTCAGGCGCCCGCCCGCGGTGTTGTACGAGCGGAACGCCCAGAGCGCGGTGCCCTGGCGCAGCACCGGGCTCGCGTAGTCCGCGTTGTCGTACGCGTCCCACACCACCTTGCCGTCGTGCCTGGCCAGGCGCCTGGTGCCGTCTCCCGCGTTGGCGAAGACGGCATCGGCGTAGGCCCTGGGCGGGCCCCACTTGTCCCAGTCGGTCTCCCAGTCGCCGAGTCTGGTGCTCCAGACCTTCTCACCGTCGCTGAGCCGACGCGCGTCGAGGGACCTGCCGTTGATGTACACGGTGTCGTCGTACACGGCCGGGCGGACCGTGACCTCCGCCTGGTCGAGCCGGGCCCAGGCCTTGCGGCCGTCCCGGGTGTGGACGACGAGCACGTTGCCGTCGGAGGTCGACATGACCAGTCTCCCCTGGCCGACGACGGCCGGGTTGAGCAGCTTGCCGCGGAAGTCGGCGGGGACGGCGCTCGTCCAGCGGACCCTGGCGTCGGAGCGGTTCACGCTGCGCAGCCTGTCGTCCTCGGTCACGAAGTAGACCGCGTCCGCGTCGGCCGCGAGCAGGGTGGCCGCCTCCGCCGACGGACAGGTCCACTTGGGTTCGCCGGTGGAGGGGACGAAGGTCCGCAGCGCGCCCTTGCCGTCGGCCCCGATCACCAGCCGGTCGGACAGGGACAGGTAGCCGCTCTTCGTCCTGAGCCGGGGCGCGCGCCAGCGCCGCTCGGCGTTCCTGACGTCGAAGGCCGCGATGCCGCCGGTCGCGACACCGAAGACGACGACGTCCCCGATCGGCAGCAACTGGCGGGAGTAGGCGTCGGCCACGTCACCCAGATCCCAGAGTTCGGTCGGCTCGACGTCGTTGCCGACCGGGTCCTTGAGACCCTTGGTGTCCAGCTTCTGCGGGGGGACGGGAACGGCCGGCGGAATGTCGAAGGGGTCGCTCTTCTTCTTCGTCGAGCCGCTCCCTGAGCCGATCCACCATGCCGCCGTGCCGCCCCCGCCTGCCAGGACGGCGCCGCCCGCGGCGAGGCCGGTGAGCAGACGCCTGCGGGTGACGGGCACCGTCTCGAGGGTGGTCGGCGCGGTCAGCCGGCGTGCCTCGGTCTCCCGTTGCTCGATGGCGTCGGCCACCGGTCCGCGACGCCAGGCGCGGTCGGCGCCTTTGGGTGCCGCCATGGCCTGGACGATCTGGGCCGGAGTCGGGCGCGCCGCGGGGTCCTTGGCGAGGCAGGGCAGGATCAGTTCCCGCACCTGTGGAGCAAGGCCGTCGAGCTGGGGTTCGCCGTGCACCACCGCGTACTGCACGGCCGCGACGTGCGTGCCCTCGTACGCCCGTCTGCCGGTGGCCGCGTAGGCCAGAACCGCACCGAGCGAGAAGATGTCCGCCGACGGGGCCACCCGCTGTCCGAGAACCTGCTCGGGTGCGCCGTATCCGGGGGTGACGGGCACCTGGCCGGTGGTGGTGAGGGTGAGCCCGTGCTCGGGTCGCGCGATACCGAAGTCGATGACGCGCGGTCCGGTCGAGGTGAGCACGATGTTGGGCGGCTTCAGGTCGCGGTGGATGAACCCGGCCGCGTGAATGTCGGCGAGCGTCCCGGCGAGCGCGGCCGCGAGGGCCCGCAGGGCCGACTCGTCCAGGGGGCCGTGGCTGTCGACGACCTGGTCCAGGGTGAGTCCCGCGAGGAACTCGGTGGCGATCCACGGTCGACCGCCCTCGGTCCAGGCGCCGAGCACGTTCGCCACACCGCTGCTCCGCACCGCCTGGGCGGCCTGTGCCTCGCGCACGAACCGCTGGGCCAGGTTGGTGTCGTGGGTGAGTTCGGGCCTGAGCACCTTGACGGCTGCCACGGTGCCGGTGCCGTCCTGTCCGACGTAGACCTTGCCCATACCGCCTTCGCCGAGGACACCGAGGACACGGTAGGGACCGAGGCGAAGGGGATCGCCGGTACCGAGTGGTTTCATGCTGGGTCGGTCACTTCACTTCAGGGGGTATGCGGTCAGGTACTCCGGGTCCACGGCCAGGACCAGCTTCGTGTCCGGGTCCGCGTAGAACTGCTTGCCGCCCGTCCGGTAGGTGAGGGCGGTGGTCCGATCCGACAGGCTGATCGCGCGCAGCAGCGTCCCGTTCTTGTAGTACGCGTAACGGGTGCCGAGGACGGGCTGCCAGGCGGTGGACGCCTCGTCCATCTCGCCGCCCCTTTCGGTCCAGAGCAGCTTTCCGCCGGCCGGGTTCACCGCCGTCAGGCCGGCCCCTGCACCCACGGCGTACACCACACCCGCCCTGAGCACGGGTGGGCCGTACGCGTGGGCCGTGGTGGTCTGCCATGCCACGGTCCCGTCGCTCAGCCGGAGCGCCCTGAGCCGGCTGCCGCCCAGATAGAGGTGGATGTCGTCAGCGGCGATCGCGCCGCGCAGGTCGTCCGGGTCGTCGACGTCGTACGGCCGCTCCCACGCGACGGCTCCGGTCGAGGCGTCCCGTACGACGATGTGCACGGTCCATTCCCTCACCTCCTGGAGCGTCACCAGACGGCCGCCGACGGCCTTCGCCGCGAGGAAGTGCAGCCTCCGGCTGTCGTCGGGCCGTGCGGGCAGCGGCTTCGACCACAGGGTCCTGCCGGTGCGGAGGTCGGCGGCGCGGAGGGTGAAGGTCTGGTGGGGTGTGAAGTAGCCGGTCCCTGCGGCCTTCCCGTCGCCCACGGCGACGTACGCGGCGTTTTCGCCGACGCAGAGCAGCTGGTGGGATTCGAGCATGTCGTTGCTGGCCGGGAATCGGGCCAGAGTTTTGAGGGTCTTCCCGTCGCGCGGATTCGCCGACTGGAGGGCGACGGCCGAGCCGACCTGGTCGTCGGTGTAGGGCTCGGCCGTGAGCCGGTAGAGCCTGCCGCCCGTCACCGTCACCTGCCAACTGCTCTGTCCCGTGGTGTCCTGCCACTTCCTGACCCCGGTCGCCGGGTCGACGCCGTCGGTCAGTCCCCCCATGGGGACGACCACCACTCCCCCGATGCCCCGGGGGACGACCGAGCCGTAGATGTCCGTGTAGACGGAGCCGAAGGAGTACGTCCACAGGGGATCGAGGTTCCTCGTCCGGTGGACGCTGCTCTGCGCGGTCGTGCCGCCGCCGCTTCGTGCCGCGGCCCGGTCGCGCCACCACCACGCGCCACCGCCGACCGCGGCACCCACGGCGAGCGCTCCGCCGGCCGCGATAAGTCCACGGCGTGACGGCCGGCCCGACGGCGCGGGGCCCAGGGGGTCCTCCGGCACGGCCACGGGCGCGGGCGATCGCTGTGGCGTCAACCGCCAGACGTCAGCGGCCCGCCGTCCGATGTCGGCGAGCAGCTCGTGCGGCAGGTGTTCGGCGAACTCGCCCTGACCGTCGTGGAGTTGTTCGGCCAACTGAGCCGTGGTGGGGCGCTTTCCCGGTTCCTTGGCCAGACACCGGGACAGCGCCGGCAGGAGCGCGGCCGGTACGCCGCTGAGGTCGGCCTCGGCGTACCGCACCCGGTACAGCAGATCCGCCGCCTGCCCGTGCCCGAACGGACCGTGTCCGGTGGCCGCGTAGACCAGGACGCCGGCGAGCGCGAACACGTCACCGGCCGCGTCGTGCTCCTCGCCGGTCGCCTGCTCCGGTGACATGAAGGCCGGCGTGCCCACGGCGGCACCCGTACGGGTCAGCCGGTCGTCGCCGATCGCCCGCGCGATGCCGAAGTCGATGACCTTCGGTCCGTAGGCGGTGAGAAGGATGTTGGACGGCTTCAGGTCACGATGGACGACGTCCGACCGGTGCAGTTGGCCCAGTGCCGAGCAGAGGGCGGCACCCAGGGCGCGCACGGACTGCTCCGGCAGGGGGCCGCCGACTTCGACGGCCTCGTCGAGCGGAGGCCCGAGCACGTACTCGGTGGCCAGCCAGGGCGTCTCCGCGAGCGGGTCCGCGTCCATCACCCGGGCGCCGAAGCGGTCGCCGATGACCCGGGCCGCGTCCACCTCGAGGCGGAAGCGGGTGCGGGCGGCCGGGTCGCGCGCGATGCCGGCGTGCATGGTCTTCAGGGCGACGGTGCGTCCGCCGGCGGACCGCGCCGCGTAGACCGTGCCCATGCCTCCGCCGCCGAGCCGGGCGAGGAGCCGGTAGGGGCCGAGGGCGACGGGGTCGTCATGGGTGAGTGGAGTCGGCATGAGGTTCTTGTCGTCAGGGGGTGCGGTGGGGCACGGGACCGGTGGACGGTGCGCCGGCCGGCGGCCCGGGCGACGCGTGGGTCCGCTGTGGCAGCCGTACCTCGGCGGCCAGTACGGAGGCCGATTGGTGGACGATGGCGGCGACGAGCCGGGCAGGCAGCCAACCGGGGCCGAGCAACGCGTCCGCGCGCGTCGGCGCGGTGAATCCCGCGGGCGCCCCGGCCGGGACGCCTTCCGTCAACCCGTCGATGATGTCGACGAGTTGTGGACGACGGGTAGGGTCACGGGACAGGCACCGCCCGACCACCGAGCGGAGGCCGGGTGGCAGTTCGTCGCGTTCCGGCATCGTGTGGCCGGTGGCCGCGTAGGCGAGCGTCGCGCCCAGCGCGTACACGTCCCCCAGGGGCCGTGGTTGCCCACCCGTGGCCTGCTCGGGCGGCAGGCTGCCCGGATCGAGCCCGGCCACCTGCTGCCGTGGGACGCCGTCCGGGGCGGCGGCCCGCACCGCCCCGAAGCAGGTGAGCCGGGGTCCGTCGGCGGCGATCAGTACGGCGGCCGGGCAGAGACCCGCGTGGGTCAGGTTCTGCCCGTGCATGACGGCGAGGTTCTCGGCCATCGCCACGGCGAGGGCCCGCACCGTCCGCTCCGGCAGCGGGCCGCCGTTCACGGCGAGGGCGAGCGGCAGCGGAAGCGCGGGTACGTAGGGGCGCGCGTGCCACGCCTGCTCGCCCGGGGCGGCGAGTTCCGCCGCCGGTAGGACCCAGGGCCCCAGCAGGTAACGGGAGGTCTCGGCTTCGGTCATGAAGCGCTGCGGGTCGGCGGTCTCCAGGGGGCCGCTGATCAGTACCGTGCGGTCGCCGTCGGCGCTGCGGGCGACGTAGCGGTGTTCGGGGACGGGCGTGTGTGCGGAAATGCCGCTGTCGAGCCGCGTCACGACCGTGTAGGAACCGATCTGCCGGGCGCCGCCGGCACGCGGTCCGGCGCCTGGCGCGCGCATGTCCACCCTTCATCCCCCTTCGGCCACTGTCATGGCACGACAGCAGGGTGGGCGCCTCCCGCGCGCGCCCACCCTGGAGTTGCTGCTGCGAGCTCGGACTACCGGAAGTAGCCGGCCGCCTTCTTGTCGCCTTCCATGTACGTACCGCCGGACTGGGCGACGACGTGGCCGATACCGGTCAGCGACTGGTGGATGTCGTTGGCTTCCTTGTCCCAGCGGTTCAGCTTCTCGTGGAAGGTGTCCTGGGCCTGGCCCTCCCAATACTGCAGACTGCTCACCACCAGTCGGCGGAGCTCCTGCAGGTCCTGTTCGAGCTGGCTCGCCTCGTTGCCGATCTTGGTCGCGGCGACATCGAGTCCGTCGTAAGTGACTGAAAGTCCGTCAGCGTTGTTGCCCATGCCTCTTTACCTCGTCTCGCTGGTGTGTGCCTGGTGGATCGCCGGCTGCCCGGCGGATGTCCTGAGTGCCGCTCGACTCAGTAGGAGCTGAGGGGGGAGACCGTGGGGGCGCCGTCCTGCACGTCGATCTTGTTGACGGCCGCGCGCACCTCGTCTTCCTTGCTGTCCTTGATGTTGCGCGTGGCGGTCATCGCCTCGATGACGTCACCGAGGATGTTGCCGATGTTGCGCAGCGACTCGTTGATCTCGTACTGCTTCTTGTCGAACGCGGCGCGGCCGATGCCCTGCCACTGGCCCTCGAGGCCGTCGATGACGCCCTGGAGGCCGTGCACGCGCTTCTGGATGCCCTCGTACTTCTCGACCATCTGCTTCTGCAGGTGGACTACTGCTGCATCTTCGAGCTTCTGCTTGTCGGCCATATCAGCCCGCCCTTTCTCTGTGTGTCTCTTTGGTCCTGCTGTCTTGGCTCACCGCCGCGCGCTGCCGTGCGGCGCAAAGCCCTCCTGTACACCCTGACCGGAGACCGCAGGGCTACAGACGGGGTGGGACGTCACCTGGCCCGTCGCGCGCGCGTGACGGCCACGCCCGCACCACCGATCACGATGACGGCGGCGACTGCCCCGAGCGCGATCCAGAGGGTGTTGCCGCCGCTCGACGATTCCGCACTCGATCCTGCCGCCGAAGTCGCCCCGGACGAACCCTTGTCCTGGGCCTGTGACGGGGTTGATGCAGACGGAGCGGAGGAGGGCGCGGACGAGGACGAGGACGCGGCGGCGCCTCCCGACTTCGCCAGCAGATCGCCGTCGTTGTACTTCGCCAGCGGGTCGACGTGCGCCGGGCCGGCGTCGTACTTCGGGTTCTCGAGAACCAGACGCGGGCGGATGAAGCCGTAACCGGCGTACCTGCTCGGGTCGTTCTTCGCCCAGGTACGTCCGGCGGTGTCGAGCAGCGAGCGCGTCACCTGGTTCACCGTCCAGTCGGGGTGGGCGGACCAGATAAGGGCGGCCGCACCGGACGCGATCGCGGCGGCCGAGCTCGTACCGTTCACGTCGTCACAGTACGAACGGAAGGTGGCGTCACACCATCCTGGGAATCCCTGGCCGGGGGCCGAGAGATCCACGTAGTTGCCGGAGGAGGAGAACTTTGACACCGAGAGGGATTTGTCGGCGGAGGCGATGCCGACCACATAGGGGAAGGCGGCAGGATAGCCGATGTTGTCCCCGTCGCCTGTCTGCCGACCTGCATTTCCGACTGCGGCGACCAGCAGCTTGCCCTTCGACGCCGCGTACTCGAGTGCGGCTTTCTCCTTGGGCGTGGGCGCCTGTTCACCGAAGGACATGCTGATGATCTGCGCGTCGGTGTCGGCCGCCGCCCTGATCGCATCTTCCGGTTCGGGCGTCTTCTTCCGCTCGTCAGCCCCGCCCTTCAGCCCTTTCAGCTCGATCCGGTAGGGCACGATTTTCGCCCCCGGCGCCAGGCCCTTCAGCCCGCCACCTGCACCCGTTCCGGCGATCAGCTCCGCCATGGTCGTCCCGTGACCGAGATAATCCTTCGTCGAGCGGTATGAGACGGCCTTGGGCGTCTCATCCGTCAAGACCTGCCCCTTGAGTGAAGGTGTGTCCGCCTTCACCCCCGTGTCGATGAGCGCGATCTTCACGCCCTTCCCCGTGCTGACCTTCCACATCTGATCGGCCTGCATGGGGCCCAAATACCACTGCTTCGACTGGACGTCATTCGCGGCGGCAGCAGGAGCGAAGCCCACGGCCGCTGCCGCCAGAGCACCGACGACCGCGCCTACGGCGCGCACTCGTCTACGGCTGCGCGTGCCCTGCTCGGCTCGTCGGCTGATCTCTGACTTCATCTTCTTTCGTGTCCTCGCTCGCGCTCAGTTGACCACCGGCGGCACATCACGCCGGGGCTTGTCGGGCAGGTGTGTCTCTTCGTCCTCGACGAGGTAGTCGGGACGCTCCGATCCCTGCGCTTCTCCCTCGTCCCTGGGCTTGCCGTTGTGGCCGGGACCGCGCACAAGACCGGAACCACCGCGCGTCAGACCGTTCCGCTCAGCCCTGGCCACGGAGTTGCGCGCCGTCGGCCTGCCCGTCACAGCCTCGGACGTCCCCCCTGCGGCACGGGAGCCGGCCGCAGTCGCACCGGGTCGTGCGGTGGACTCGGACGCACCGAAAACACCGCGCTGACCGGGCCGACCAGCCGAGCCGCGAGAGTTGGCGGCTTCCTCACCGCCGATGACCGTGCCGCGCGGGATCCTGGCTCCGCCCTTCGATGACGCACCGCCCGCCGACGTCGGCCGTCCCCCGACCACGCCGTTGGACCGGCCGGCGCCAGTGGACGGTCCACCGGTGGCACGCGGCGCCGCTGCGCCACCAGGTCGCGGTGTACCGCCGGTGACCCCTCGTCCCATGGGGAGAGACTTCGCTCCCGAAGCAGTGCCTTTGACGCCCTGCTGACCAGTGGCCGCGGCGCGTCCCATCTGGCTCATGGGCCCTTGCCCTGTGCCGCGCCCCGAACCCGGATTGGTCAGGCCTGACGTACCCGCGCGCCCCTGTGCCGACGGCGGAGTACGGAAACCACCCGCTCCACTCAAGCCCCGACCGGACGCGCGAGTGGGAATCGGAGTCCCCATGGGGCCTTCGAAGATGTTGGGCTGCCCACCGCTGACGGGAGGGGTACCCGTGACCGGCGGAGTGTGGCCGGGCGTGGTCGTGGTGGGCGGAGGAAGTGTGCCGGTGCTGTCGATGTTGGTACCGACAGGCTGGTCAGCGTGCGGCAGCGACTCGGGGACATGCTTGGTGTGTGACGGGACATAAGCGGTGACGTGTCCGGGCACGTCGCCCGCCACCGTGGCGTGATGTCCGCCGACCGCTGTGGAACCGGTGGTTCCATGAGAGCTCGTGGCAGACACGGGACGCCCGGTCTCGTAAGCGCCTCCGGGTTGCGGCCGAGGCACCCCCACCTCCGGCATGGACGGGAACTCCGGCGTCTTGTCCTTCGCCGGCAGTGCCGCCAGCACCTCTTCGGACACCGCGTAGTAGGACGACAACCGGTTCATCTGGTTGATCGCCTCTTGGCGTTCCTTCTCCACCTTCACGGCAGCGGCGTAATCTTCCTTGTTCGCCGCCTTCTCAGCCGTGGTGAACTTCTCCGGCCGCTTCCGGCTCGGGTGGCTGTCACGATCCGGCATGGCACCACGCACGGACGCGAGTCCCACGGCGGCCGCCGTGATCTGGTCACCGGCGGCACCGGCGAACTCGCTCAGGTGGTGCGTGTTGGTGACCAGGTCGTGGCCCCACTTGCGGAACGCCTGACCCGCTTCTCCGACCCACTCCACCTTGTCGATGTGGCCGCTGAGGTCGTCCGCCGCCTTCTTGATGGCGTCACGCGCGTCCCACAGCGCCTTGCCCGAGGATTCGAGGTCCTCGGGATCGGCCTGCTCGACCAGGTCGATCATCTCGTTGAGATCGAGGTCCCGCTTCTCGAAGTCCGTCCGGGCGGCGACAGCCCGCCCGTAGGGGGTGATGGTGACAGCCGAGCGGAAGATGCCGTTGAGGAACCCGCCCTGCGGCCCTTCCTCGACGCCTCGGACGAAATCGGTGACGTTGTTCTGGGAGTCGACCCGCTTGAGGTCGTCCTCATGCTTGTCGGTCATCGTCACGCCTTCATCTTGGTACCGGTGCCGGTGCGCTGCTTGTCGCCCTTGTCGCCCTGGATCTTGTCGATCTCGTGCTGGATCGCCCAGAAGCGCTGGCGCTGCTGCTCTTCGAGATTGTCGAAGCCTCGTTGCGCGCCCTTCACCGCGATGGCGATCGCCTCGATCTGGAGATGCAAGGTCTTGGAAAGCGACGTGAGCTCCGCGTGGACCCGGTTGTACTGCTTGTACAGCCCGTGCGCCTCCGGGAAGACGCTCTCCGCCCCCGCGGTCAGCGACGTGGGCTTGATCGTCTGGGCACCGACCTTCGTCGGGTTGCCGGCGGACGACTCGAGCGCGTCCAGGACGATGTCCACCTTGCCGACGAAGTCCTCCAGCGCGTCCCCGCTGGCTTCCAGGTCCGCCGCCCTGGCCGCCGACACGCCCCCCACCATGTCATCCGGAAGCACGACGCTCCTCCCCGTTTCCCCGTACATCCATCGGCTCGACCGTGCCCCGAGCCGACCATCCGCTCGCCGTACGATCGCAAAGCGAGCCGCGCGTCACAACGCGTTTACCACTCTAGTCAGCCTGCCCAACCGGTCCAACCAGGCTTGTGTGTTAACTCGGTTACGAGGTCGGCGCAGGTGACACGGTTTGCCCGACTTGCCGGGTCGCAGCGGACGACCGCATGTGACGATCCGCCAGAATGCCTTGTCCTGCGCGGTTTTCGTGGGCCGGGCGACGGTTGGGGGATCCTCGCCCACCCCCAGATCTCCATCAGATCTCCACTCGCGAGCCGTGGCTTTCCCCGAGCAATATCGTGCAAAGATCAACGACTTGACGGCCCGCCGCACACCCCACTTTCGAGCCGGGTCGGCAGACGGTCGCACGGTTGACGCCGGCCGCCTCTTTGTCGACTCTCCGCCGGCAGCGCCTTCCGCGAACCTTCACAGGCGACAATCCACTCGCAGCGGACATGACCTAAATTTTTCCCGGTCGGGGTTGCTAACTTGAGTGACCGCCACACCATCGAAGCGGCAACGCATGTCCGACGCGGGGAACGCGCGGGCTGATGGCCGCGCGCGCGGGGGAAGAGGTCACCCATGGCATGGGACGAGTGGGAAGCGCTCAAGGCCGAGCACGAGCCGGCGAGCATGCGGCTCGACAGCGTGCCCGACGGCGACGGATACGGGCCCTACGTGGTGCCGAACCAGACCGGTGACCTCAAGGTCGGCCACGACGACCTGGTCAGGATCGGCAAAAGCGCCCATGAGCTCTACAACCAGCTGTGGGACAAGGCTCGCGTCAGTATCGCCAGCAGTGACTCGGCGGCCGGCAGCCTCTCGAAGCAGGGCTTCGATCTGGGAGGCGGGCTGCAACATGTGTCCGATCGCTGGGACGCGCAGCTGAAATCGTTGATGGACGCCTGCGCTCAGATCTCGAACCACATGCAGACCACGAAGAAGGTCCACGCGGGCGACGAGCACTACATCCAGCGGCAGATGAGCAGCATCGACGCCCTGGACGCCGGCTTCGACGAGCGGGTCGGCGGACCCGGTGCCAAGAACGACTACGGCAAGCAGGACAAGGGAGAGAAACCAGGCGGGTGATGACGGCCCGGCGACGTGTGTCCGGCCACCGCCGCCAGCCACCGCCCACCTCTTTCCGCCCCGTCCAAGGAACCGTGACTGTGGATCTCGACACCCTGCGCTTCGCCAACTTCTCCGCGATCAACGAGGCCGTCACCGACTGGTCTACGCTGGTCACCAACCTCGAAGACCTGCGGAAGCAGGCCGAAGAAGGACTGCATCAAGCCGCCGACAATGCCAGCTGGGTCGGGATCAACGCGGAGGTCAGCAAGGAGTTCATCGGCAAGACCGCCGGTGAGTTCGCCGATGCCCACACGCAGGCGAAGACCATCCACAGCATCCTCAGCGACACCGTCGGCGAGCTGAAGCAGTACCACGAGGACCTCAACGCGGCGATCGACCGCGGCCTGAAGAAGAACCTGACCGTGATGGACACGGGCGACGGGACGTTCACGGTCACCATGAACATCCATCCCGACCGGGCGGCCAAGGGCACGACCGTCCCCGAGCACGCCGAGAGCGACGTCACCGGCCTGCGGAACGAGGTGCAGGACATCCTGCGCAAGGCCACGGAGAGTGACACGTCGGCCCGGCAGGTACTGACCGCGGTCGTCGACCAGGCCGCCATGGGGTTCTCCGACGCCGTCTACAGGGACCGGGACACCGCGCAGGCCGCCGTCGACGCGGCCGACGAGCTGGCCGGACTGGCGAAGAAGGACCCGGACGACCTCACGGTCAAGGAGTTCGACCGTCTCAACGACGGTCTGAAGAAGTACCACGACGATCCGCTGTTCGCGGAGCGTTTCGCCACCGACCTCGGGCCGAAGAAGACTCTGGAGTTCTGGGCCGGTGCGGCGGACTCGATGGTGGCACCCGATCTGAACCGGGAACGCCGCGATCAGCTCGACGATCTGCAGAAGAACCTGGGCCTCACCCTGGCCACCGCGAGCCGGAGCGACACGGCCGCGATGACGGAGTGGAAGCGCGGCATCATCGATCTGAGTGACCAGCAGGTCGGACATCGTGGGGGCGTCATCGGCTTCCAGGTCATGAGCAATCTCATGCGTGCGGGCGACTACGACGACTCTTTCATGAGCGACTACGGCAAGCGCCTGATGAAGACGGAACGCAAGTACACCGGAGACGGCAAGCACACCGCCTGGCAGCCGCTCGGATTCAGTCCGTACCTCAACCGCATGTCCGGTGACACCGGCATCGATCCCCTGAGCGGCTATCTGAAGGGGCTGTCCAACAACCCGGACGCGGCCACGGCGTTCTTCAACGACGACTTCATACCGAAGGACCAAGACCACAAGCAGGCGGTCTCCAACTTCAAGTACCTCTTCGAAGAGCGCCACTGCCCCCACGCGATCGAGAACGACTTCAGCAACCACGAGAGCCACGACGGCCGGAACAACCTGGCCTCCGCCCTGGAGGCGGCGACGACCGGGCATCCCGCGGGGGAGATCCCCACCCTCGACACTCCGACGCACACCGAGGACCAGGCCAAACTCTTCAACGCCATCGTCTCCTCCGTGGGCGACGATCCGGACCGGCTCACCGAGCACGACTACATGTCCGACAGCATGGGGCAGATCGCGTCCGAATACCTTCCGGACATCAACCGGGCGACCGCGGACGTGAGCCGGGACTCGAAGGACTGGGCGGAGATCGAGAAGCTCTACCCGGTCGAGGGTGCCGATGCGAAGGTGCACCACCGGGACGTCAGCAAGTTCCTGTTCGCCGTCGGCCAGAACCCTTCGGGCTACGCCGCCGTCGAGGTCGGCCAGGAGGCCTACATGTCGAAGCTCATGGCCTATCACCTCGACCCCGACCTCCCGGCGGACCAGCGCTTCTCCCAGGACCAGGAGACGACGGTCAAGTACATCTCCGAGCGGTCCGGTGAGGTGTCGGGCACCCTTGGTCTCGGACGCCAGGAGGAGATCGCCAAGCCGGCCGGCGAGAAGGACGACGCCTACGACTACAGCGTCTCGCAGCGGAAGAACTGGATCTCGGGCGGGGTCGGCACGGTCGTCGGCGTCGGCACCTCGTTCGTCGCGACCCCATGGGTGGGAGCGGCCGCGGGCGGCGCGGCGGGCACGGTCACCAGCGTGGTGCTGGAGCGCGTTTTCAAGGACGCCGAAGGACACGCCCTCGAGGACGCCAGCGACGAGATGGGAAGTCGCTGGCAGGCCGGCCTGACCAAGAACAACGAGTACGTGGCGCTGGGTGCGCAGACCGCGGCCGAGAAGTACCACCTGCCGAACGCGGACGACATCGGAACGTGGTCGCGAGAGGGTTCCCGCCAGGGCTACATCAACGCCCGGGCCATTCTGGACGGCCAGGCGCCCGGCAGCACGACCACTTCCTGACCTCCACTGGGTAGCGAGAACGCCATGATTTCGACCTTTGTCCTCCGCCACCGGCGCCGCTTGGGCACAGCCCTGGTGACGACCGCCTTCCTCGTCACCCTCTCGGGGTGCTCCGAGAGCGGGCCGAAACGCGAGTACGCCACACCCCGTTCCCTGTGCGGCACCGCCGTGGACGCCAAGGACCTGACCGAGTTCCTGCCCGCGGGCAAGAAGGTCTCGACGACGTCGGCGACCGAGGGGTCCCGAGCCAGCCGATGCACGGTCGCGGTCGACGGAAAACGCGTCGTCTACACGGCTCAGCAGTGGTGGAACGACATGTCGGTGCTCGAGTTCGCCCGCGGGATGACTCTGGAGAAGGTGGACCAGCAGACGGACGACGGACGTTTCGCGTATTCGGTGAACCAGGCGTTCGGCAAGACCGAGGGCTGCCGCGGTAACCGGCACGAGGGCCAGGTCCTCTACACCGCCATCCAGGCCACCCACTCGGATCACGAGGATGCGGCGGCCATGAAGAAGCTGATCACGTCCTACACCGAGGCGGTCGAACGGTCCGGCGCCTGCCGGTGAGACGGGCCGCTGCCGGGTCCCGGCATGCCGCTCAGGGCGTCACGGGCGCGGTGCAACCGTGCTCTCTCGCCGCGCGTTCGGCGAAGGCCCGCAGCGCCGTCCGTGCGTAGGCGCGTTCCGCCTCCGGCGCGGCTTCCTGCCCCGGGGAGCCTCACGGCTCACTCCGCACGCTCGCCTCGGCTGAGCTCGTTGGCGGCCAGGTGCCCTCCGTCGTCGTCCGTGCCCACGGCGACACCGGCCGCGAGCAGACCCGGTGCCAGGGCCCCGGCGAGCGGCAGCCGCGACTTCCCCGGTGCCCGCCCCAGCGTCTTCCCGCTGAAGGTCGACACTCCCCCTCGGGTCAGCGCGTCGATGATCCGGGCTCAGGCCGCCGTCCGCGCCTGCGCCGCGCGTCCCGTACCGCCACGGCCGTGCCGCCGAGGCCCGCCACCAGGACCAGGCCGCCCACGACGACGTACGTCGCCAGGCGGGTGTCGCGCTCCTCCGCCGTCTCTCCGAAGTGCAGGGGGGTGACGGACGGGGCCTCGCCCCTGGCCACCCCGTCCACGGGCTTCGGCGACTCGACCGGGTGCTCGGGGTCCGCGTCCGTCAGGGCCTTCACCGGGTCCACCACGCCCCAGCCCACCAGCCGGTCGTGGCCGGGGATCGAGCGTTCCGCGGTCTGCTCGATCTGGGCCACGATCTCCTGGGCCGTCCACTTGGGGTACTTCGCCTTCAACAGGACGGCCACGCCCGCCACGTAGGGGGCCGAGAAGCTCGTGCCGTTGTCGGAGCAGTGGCCGTTGCCCGGAACCGTGGAGATCATGTCGACGCCGGGAGCCGCCACGCCCACGAAGTCTCCCGACTGTGAGAAGGGCGCCCGCTCGTTGTTGCGGTCGGACGCCGCAACCGCCAGCACACCCGCGTAGGACGCCGGGTACGTCACCTTGACGTTGCCGCCGAGGCCGTCGTTGCCCGCCGAGGCGACGACCACGACACGCCGTTCCAGGGCGTAGTCGATGGCGTCCTTCAGTGTCGAGGTCGTCGGATCGAGCGCCTTGGCCGTGTCCTGGGAGATGTTGATGACGCCGGCGCCCGCCTGCACCGCGTACCGGATCGCCGAGGCCAGGGTGTCGGCGGTGCCGTCGCCTTCGGCGTCGTTCTGCTTGATCGGGATGATCGTCGCGTCGGGGGCGAGGCCGGTGAAGCCCGTCCCCTTGAGCGGGCGGGCCGCGATGATGCCCGCCACGCGTGTGCCGTGGCCGACCGTGTCCGTGGTGCCGGACTTGTTCCCCCCGTCTATCTTCTCGCCCTTGCCGTTCTTGGCGGGCAGCAGATTCCTGCCCTTCGACACTGCAACGGCTTTGGTGAGCTGGGGGTTCTTGATGTCCACCCCGGTGTCGATCACGGCCACCTGGACGCCCTTGCCGGTGGACTCCGCCCACAGTTCGTCCAGGTTGACGCGCTGCAGCGCCCACGGCCGGCCCGCGTACGGCTTCGACGGAAACGTGCACTGCCCGTCGTCGGCGCGGGCCGGGGAGGCGGGGAGGGTGATCACCGTGGTCGTCGCAGTGAGCACCACCGCGGCCGCCACGACCACCGACCGGCCCGCGGCCCCCGCCCTCCGGGCC
>NZ_JAJSZC010000074.1:0-33108 GCF_036815105.1 Streptomyces sp. IBSBF 3136 | reverse complement strand
GGTCGGGGGTGTGGGGTGTCACGGCGGGGTCTTTCCTCACTTCTGGATACGTTCGGCCACCAGCACCGGCCGCTCGGGCAGCGACACGGCGACGGCGGTTCCGGCGCCGAGGCCGGCGGCCTCGTGCGCGGGCAGGTCGGCCTTGGCCTCGGTGCCGTCGGCCAGTCGTACGGTGACCCGGACGACCGCGCCGAGGAAGGCGGTGGCGACCACGCGGGCGCCGCCCCGCTCGTCGGCAGCCAGCCGTACGGCCTCGGGCCGCACCAGCACGTCCACCGGGCCGTCGGGCACCTCGCCGTCGGCCGGCAGCCGCTGCCCGAGCACGTCGGCGGTGCCGTCCTTCAGCACGCCCGGCAGCCGGCTCATGGTGCCCACGAACTCGGCGACGAAGGCGGTGGCGGGCCGCCCGTACAGCTCGGCGGGCTCGGCGCACTGTTCGAGCCGTCCGTCCCGCATGACGGCGACCCGGTCGGCGACGGACAGGGCCTCCTCCTGGTCGTGGGTGACGAACAGGGTGGTGATGCCGAGCTCCTGCTGGAGCCGGCGGATCTCCTCGCGCAGCGTGAGGCGTACCTTGGCGTCCAGCGCGGACAGCGGCTCGTCGAGCAGCAGCACCCGCGGGCGCAGCGCGAGGGCGCGGGCGAGCGCGACGCGCTGCTGCTGGCCGCCGGAGAGCTGGTGCGGGTAGCGCCCGCCCTTGTCGCCCAGGCCGACCAGTTCGAGCAACTCGGCTGCGCGGGAACGGCGTTCGGCGGTGCGGACCTTGCGCATCCGCAGCCCGAAGGCGACGTTGTCGAGGGCGTCCAGGTGCGGGAAGAGGCTGTACGACTGGAAGACCATCCCCGCGTCGCGACGGTGGGCCGGAACCCGGGTGACGTCCTCACCGTCCACCAGGACGGCGCCGGAGTCGGGGTGCTCGAACCCGGCGAGCATGCGCAGCGCGGTGGTCTTGCCGCAGCCGGACGGGCCGAGCAGGGCCAGGAACTCGCCGGGCCGGACGCTCAGGTCGAGTCCGTCGAGGGCGACGGTGGATCCGAACTCCCGCCTCAGAGAGCGGAATTCGACGGTGGCGGCCTTGGCGGCCGTTGCCTTCTCGGGTGTGGTGACGGTCATGGCGGTTCATCCCCGGTCGGAAGCGGTTCGGGCGCGTCCGCCGCCGGCACCGGCGAGCGCGAGGAGCAGGGCCCACGTGACGAGCAGGCTGAGCACGGACACGGCGACGGACATCTGGGCCTGCGAGCCGCCGACGTCGTAGATCCAGACGGCGAAGGGCCGGAAGCCGAGGAGCTGGGCGACGGTGAACTCACCGAGGACCAGCGCCAGGGTGAGGAAGGACGCGTTCAGCAAGGCACCGCGCAGGTTCGGCAGCACGGCCCGGACGAGCGCCCGCGGCCAGGAGGCACCGCAGCTGCGGGCGGCCTCGACCAGGGTCCGTACGTCGACGGAGCGCAGTCCGGCGTCCAGGGCGCGGTGGACGAAGGGCAGCGCCATCACGACGTAGGCGAGGACGAGGACCACCGGGAAGTTCTCGTTCTGGATCGCCACGAACGTCTGGAACAGCGGGGTCCGGGACAGGTGCTCCGGCCCCCACTTCAGCACGGTGACGAGGCCGGCGACGAACGCGATCGGCGGCACCACCAGCGGCAGTGAGCACACCACCTCGACCACCGGCCGCAGCCGGGGCGCGCCGAGCCTGAGCGCGACCGCGGCGGGCACCATCAGCAGCAGGACGACCGCGATGGTGGCGACGGCCAGCTCCAGCGAGAGCAGCAGGCTGGAGACGAAGCCCTCGGTGGACAGGATCCTGGTGTAGGCGTCGAGGGTGACGCCCTGTCCCGGCACGTCCAGCGTGAAGATCACGGAGGCGGTGAGCGGCACCAGGAAGTACAGGGCGGCAAGGCCGAGGACGGCCCACCGCCACGGGGTCAGGCGTCGAGCCATCGGGCGCTCCGTCGTTGCAGGGGCAGGTACACGGCCATCACCAGGGCCGCCACCAGCACCATGTCGAGGCTGAGGGCGAGGGCGACGTTCTCCTGGCCGACCAGGACGTTGCCGGACAGGGCGTCGGCGATCTGCAGGGTGACCAGCGGGACCGCGCTGCCGACCATCGCGGCGGCGGTGGCGTAGGCGGCGAAGGCGCTGCCGAAGAGCAGCACCAGGCCGCCGAGCAGGGAGGGCGCCAGCACGGGCAGGGCCACGTGCCGCCAGTACTGCGCGCCGGTGGCGCCGTTGTTCAGCGCGGCCTCCCGCCACTGGGAGCGCAGGCCCTCCAGGGCCGGGGTGATGGTGAGGACCATGAGCGGGATCAGGAAGTACAGGTAGACCAGGACCAGGCCCCAGAAGCTGTACAGGTCCCAGCCGCTGTCCTTCAGGCCGAGGTGCACGGTCAGCACGCCGGCGTTGCCGAGGGTGGCGACGAAGGCGAAGGCGAGCGGGACCCCGCCGAAGTTGGCGAGCACACCGGACGCGGTCAGCACGGCCTCGCGCAGCGCGCGGGAGCGGGAGCCGACCACGGCCTGCGCGAGCGGCAGCCCGAGCAGGGCGCCGAGCGCGGCGGAGACCGCCGACAGCTTGACGCTGCCGAGCAGCGCGGTGAGGTACGGGCCCTGGAGCGAGGTGGTGAGGTTCCCGGTGGTGTAGGAGGTGGCGCCGGTGGCCGGGTCCTTGACCGTGAAGGCGCCGTCCAGGACGGCGAGGGCCGGCAGCCCGAAGGCGATCTCCGTGAACACCAGCAGCGGCACCACGGCGAGCCAGCCGGGGGCGTGGCGCCGCCGCTTCGCCGGAGCGACGGGCGCCACGTCCGCGCGCGGGAGGGCGGCGGTCATCCGGAGACGGCCTTGCCCCAGCCCTGGGCGAGGGCCGTCTTGGCCTTGCTCTGCTGGTCCTCGGTCGGGAAGGCGGGCGTGCCGGTGACCTTCGGGAGCTTGGCGGCGGCCGTCTTGTCGAGGGTGCCGGCCCTGTCCATGGCGGTCATCAGGGCCGGGCGGGCGTAGCCCTTGAGCCACAGGTTCTGGCCCTCGGTGCTGTAGAGGTACTCCTGCCACAGGCGGGCGGCCGCCGGGTGCGGGGCGTCCTTGTTGACCGCCTGGGAGTAGTACTGGGCGTACTGGCCGTCGGCCGGGATGGAGACCTTCCAGTCCACGCCCTTGGACTTGAACTCGTCGGCGTAGCCGGCGTTCAGGTAGTCCCAGTCGATGGAGATCGGGGTCTCGCCCTTCTCCACGGTGGCCGGGGTGGACTCGACGGGCGTGTAGTTGCCGTTCTTCTTCAGCTTGGCGAAGAAGTCCAGGCCGGGCTGGATGTCGTCGAAGGAGCCGCCGTCGGCGAGGGCGGCCGCGTAGACGCCGCCGAAGGCCGAGCCGGACTTGGTGGGGTTGCCGTTGAGGGCGACCTGGCCCTTGTACCGCGGCTTGAGCAGGTCCTTGAAGGTGGTGGGGCAGGTCTTCACCCGCTTGGCGTCGCAGCCGATGGAGATGTAGCCGCCGTAGTCGTTGTACCAGCGTGCCTGCGGGTCCTTCTGAGCCTCGGCGATGTCGCCGTAGTCGGCCACCTTGTACGGCGCGAGCAGGCCCTGCTGGGCGGCGCTGAGGGCGAAGGAGCTGCCGAGGTCGAGGACGTCGGGCGCGCGGTCCTGGCCCTTCCTGGAGGTGACGGCGTTGATCTCGTCCTGGCTGGAGCCGTCGGGGCTCTCGTCCTCGATCTTGATGCCGTATTTCTTCTGGAAGCCGTCGATGATCGCGCCGTAGTCGGCCCAGTCGCGGGGCACCGCGATGATGTGCAGCTTCCCCTCCTTCTTGGCCGCCGCGACCAGGGCGTCCAGGCCGCCGAAGTCGGCCGCCGAGGTGGCGGTGGCGGCGTTCTTGCCGGTCTTGGTGGTGCTGGCCGCGTTGTCGGGGGCGGCGCCGCAGGCGCTCAGCGCGAGCGCGGCGACGACGGCGAGGGAGCCGCCGAGGACGGCGTTTCTCGGCAGGGACACGGTCACGGTCTCTCCAGGGGGCGCACGAGGGTGGAGTGATGCCAGGAACTTGTCTGAACAAGTTGGCCTCAGTACGCCCGGCGCCGGTGTCCCGTCCGTGAACGCCGGCGAAACACCGGCCCCTGTTTCCCTGCACACTTCCGGCTGCCACGGATCATGCTCGAACGTCGATTAGGCTGGTCACGCTGTGCACAGCGGCCTACGCGGAGGGGAAGCATGACGGCGCGACACGAGGAGATCGCGGACGAGCTGCGCCGCGCGATCGACCGGGAGGAGTACACGGTCGGCAGCCGGCTGCCCTCGGAGTCGGAACTGGCCGCGCACTACGGCGTCTCGCGCGGTACCGTCCGGCAGGCGGTCGCGGCGCTGACCGCCGAGGGGCTCATCGGGTCCCGGCAGGGCGCGCGCCGGGTGGTCCTGGCCGGCCGTCCCAACCAGAGCTTCGAGGAGCTGCGCAGCTTCGCCCAGTGGGCGCGGGCCATGGGCCGGGAGGCGACCGGCCGTGTGGTGACCCAGGAGTACCGTCCGGCCGGCCACGAGGACGCCGCACGTCTGCAACTGGCCGTCGGTGTCCCGGTGCTGCACGTGCTGCGGGTGCGCGGCCTGGACGGCGAGCCGGTGCTGCTGGAGCGGACGGTGTACGCCGACTGGATCTCTCCCGCGGTCGAGGCGATCGACCCCGGCTGCGCCTCGGTCACCCAGCGTCTGTACGACGACACCGGTCTGGTCTTCGCCTACGGCGAGCACGTCATCGACGCGGTGGCCGCCGGCGCGCTGGACGCCGAGCTGCTCGGGGTGCGCCGGACGAGTCCGCTGCTGCGGGTTCGGCGCGTGACGACGACGCGCGAGGGGCGCCCGGTGGAGTGGTCGGACGACCGCTACCGGCCGGACGCGGTCAGCTTCAGTGTGCACAACTCGATCGGGAACAATCCGCTCGCGCGGAAGACGGCGGAGTAGAGGGCGGGGCGCGCGCTCGTCGCCGGCTGCGGGTGCGCGGTGGTCACTCGCGCGGTTCCCCGCGCCCCTGCCTGCCCGCCCCTACCCCGGCGCTCCGGAGGAGAAGCGGCGCAGGAGGGGGGACAGGACCAGCACCGACTTGGTGCGTTCCACGAACGGCTCGCCCGCGATGCGCTCCAGCACGCGTTCGAAGTGGCGCATGTCGGAGGCGAAGACCTGCACGACGGCGTCCGCCTCGCCGGTGACCGTCGACGCGGCCACGACCTCCTGGTAGCGCTCCAGACCGCGCTGGATGGTCTCCGGCGAGGTGTTGCGCCGGCAGTAGATCTCGACGAACCCCTCGGTCTCCCAGCCGAGGGCCGCCGGGTCCACCCGGACGGTGAAGCCGGTGATGGCTCCGGTGGCCCGCAGCCGGTCCACCCGCCGTTTGACGGCGGGGGCCGACAGGCCGACCATCTGCCCGATGTCCGCATAGGAGCGGCGGGCGTCCTCGGCGAGGGCGTGCACGATGCGTTCGTCGAGATCGTTCAGCACGGGCGGTGGTTCACTTCTCCGGTTCGGTCACTTCTCTGCCGCGGGCGCGACGTCCGGGGCGGCGGTCGCCAGGCGGGAACGGCGATAGCCGTATCCGAAGTAGAACACGAGCCCGACGGCCATCCAGACACCGAACACGACCCAGGTGACGGCGGACAGGCTGCCCATCATCCACACGCAGAAGGCGAAGCCCAGCGCGGGCAGCACCGGCGACAGGGGCACGCGGAAGGTGCGCTTCATGCCCGGGCGGGTCCGGCGCAGCACCACGACGGCGATGTTGACCAGAGCGAAGGCGAACAGCGTGCCGATGCTGGTGGCGTCGGCGAGCTGGCCCAGCGGGACGGCGGCGGCCAGGACGCCGCAGAACAGGGAGACGATCACCGTGTTGGCGCGCGGGGCGCCGGTCTTCGGGTGCACCTTGGCGAAGATCTTGGGCACCAGGCCGTCGCGCGACATCGCGAAGAGGATGCGGGTCTGGCCGTAGAGCACGGTGAGCACGACGCTGGCGATGGCGATGACGGCGCAGAACGCCAGCAGGGTGCCCCAGAAGCTCTGGCCGGTGACGTCCTTCATGATCTGGGCGAGCGCGGCCTCCGAGTCGTTGAACTGCCGCCACGGCTTCGCGCCGACGGCGACCGCCGCGACCAGCACGTACAGGGCGGTCACGATGACCAGGGAGAGCATGATGGCGCGGGGCAGGTCGCGCTGGGCGTTCTTGGCCTCCTCACCGGCGGTGGAGGCGGCGTCGAAGCCGATGTAGGAGAAGAACAACGTGGCACCGGCCGCGCTGACGCCCGCCATGCCGAGCGGCATGAAGTGCGCGTAGTTGCCGGACTTGAAGCCCATGAAGCCGATGGTGCAGAACAGCACCAGCGCGGCGATCTTCACACACACCATGATGGTGTTGGCCCGCGCGGACTCCTTGGCGCCGCCGAGCAGGAACACCATGGCGAGGATCACGACGATCAGGGCCGGCAGGTTGAAGACACCGCCGTCGACGCCGGGCGGGTTGGCCAGGGCGTTCGGGATGGTGACGCCGATGGTGCCGTCCAGCAGCTCGTTGAGGTACTCGCCCCAGCCGACCGCCACGGCGGCGACGGAGACGCCGTACTCCAGCAGCAGGCACCAGCCGCAGACCCAGGCGATCAGTTCGCCCATGGTCGCGTACGCGTACGAGTAGGAGGAGCCGGCGACCGGGATGGTGCCCGCCAGCTCGGCGTAGGACAGTGCCGAGAACAGCGCGGTGAGGCCGGCGATCACGAACGACAGGGTGACGGCCGGGCCCGCCTTCGGCACGGCCTCGCCGAGGACGACGAAGATGCCGGTTCCGAGCGTGGCACCGATGCTGATCATGGTCAGCTGCCACAGCCCGAGGGAGCGGCGCAGCGACCCTCCCTCGCCCTGGCCGCCCTCGGCGACCAGGCGTTCGACGGGCTTGCGACGCATGAGGCGCGCGGCTGTGCCCGGGGACGCGGAGGCGGCCGTTCTCTCGTTCTGCGGGGGTGCGCCTTGGTCGAGCACGCGGGCTCCTTATCGCTGCCGGTCGATGCGCGCGGGGACGGGCGGGAGCCCTGCAGGGGCAGGGACCCGCCGAGCGGAGTCCCCGCCACGCCACGTACAGCGCAGCACCCTACGGGGGGCGCCTTCACCGGCGTAATGCAGCAACCTTGCGCGTCCGGGCATCATCCTTGCGTTCCTCCGACCGGAACGCCGATTCGTTGCGCACGCGCTTTCGACCGTTGCACAGCCGCCTCACCAGCGCCTTTTACGCGGTCTTGGCCCCCGGGTACGCCGACGGCCCCCGTCCCTCCCGGTCGGGGAGGGACGGGGGCCGTCGGTCAGGGTGTGGCGGGCCGGCTCCGGCTTGCGTGCGGGGCTCGGCTCCAGCCGGCGTGCTCGCTCAGCTCCAGCTGGCGTGCAACGGCTTGCCCTCGGCGTAGCCGGCGGCGCTCTGGATGCCGACGATGGCCTTCTCGGCGAACTCCTCCAGGGAGCCGGCGCCCGCGTAGGTGCAGGACGAGCGGACACCCGCGATGATCGAGTCGATCAGGTCCTCCACCCCGGGACGGGCCGGGTCGAGGAACATGCGCGAGGTGGAGATGCCCTCCTCGAACAGCGCCTTGCGGGCCCGGTCGTACGACGACTCCTCCGAGGTCCGGTTGGCCACGGCACGCGCGGAGGCCATGCCGAACGACTCCTTGTACAGGCGGCCGCCCGCGTCCTGCTGGAGGTCGCCCGGGGACTCGTAGGTGCCCGCGAACCAGGAGCCGACCATCACGTTGGACGCGCCGGCCGCGAGGGCCATGGCGACGTCGCGCGGGTGGCGGACACCGCCGTCGGCCCACACGTGCTTGCCGTACTTGCGCGCCTCGGCAGCGCACTCCAGGACGGCGGAGAACTGCGGCCGGCCCACACCGGTCATCATGCGGGTGGTGCACATGGCGCCCGGGCCGACACCGACCTTGATGATGTCCGCGCCCGCGTCGATCAGGTCCTTGACGCCCTCGGCGGAGACGATGTTGCCCGCCGCGATCGGCACGTGCGGGTCGAGCGCGCGGACCAGCTTGATCGCGCTGATCATCGACTCCTGGTGGCCGTGCGCGGTGTCGATGACGAGCGTGTCCACGCCCGCGTCGAGCAACTGCTTGGCCTTGCCCGCCACATCGCCGTTGATGCCGACGGCGGCGGCGACGCGCAGCCTGCCCTTGCCGTCGACGGCCGGGGTGTAGAGCGTGGCGCGCAGCGCGCCCTTGCGGGTCAGGATGCCGGCGAGCCTGCCGTCCTTGTCCACGGCGGGGGCGTAGCGGCGGTTGTGGGTGTCCAGGGTGGTGAACGCCTCGCGCGGGTCGATGTCCGCGTCGAGCAGCAGCAGGTCCTTGGACATGACCACTTCGAGCTGGGTGAAGCGGTCGACGCCACTCAGGTCGGCGTCGGTGACCACGCCGACGGGACGCAGCTGGTCGTCGACGACGACACCGGCGTTGTGGGACCGCTTGGGCAGCAGCGCGAGGGCGTCGGCGACGGTCTGGTGCGGGGCCAGCACGATCGGGGTGTCCAGCACCAGATGGCGGCTCTTGACCCAGGAGACGACGTCGGCGACCACGTCGATCGGGATGTCCTGCGGAATGACCACCAGGCCGCCGCGCCGGGCCACCGTCTCGGCCATGCGGCGGCCGGCGATGGCGGTCATGTTGGCGACGACGAGCGGGATGGTGGTGCCCGTGCCGTCCGGCGAGGAGAGGTCCACGCCCTGACGCGAGCCGACCGCGGAGCGGCTCGGCACCATGAAGACGTCGTCGTACGTCAGGTCGTACGCGGGCTGGATGTCATTGAGGAAACGCACGTGCCGCACATCCCAGTCGATCAGAGGTGACCCCCCGACGGGTGCGCCAGGGGGAAAGAAGCACGTACTTCATTCTCCCATGACGGGGGCGCCGTCAGGGCCCCACAGAACCTCCAGGCCCGGCGGACGGACCCTCGGACGATCCTCCAAGGGCCAGGACGACGGCGAGCCCGGGGGTGCGGTCGACGGCCTCGGCGAAGACGTCCTGCGCGGTCAGCCACTCGCCGGGGGCCGCGTCCGCGTACGGTCGCCAGCCCCGTACGACGACCAGCATCCCGCGTTCGACGGCGGTCGCGGGCCACACCGTGTGGTCGCAGAGGGAGTCCACCAGCGCGTCCCAGTTGCGGCCGAACCAGTCGGGCAGCGCCAGCGCCCGGGCGGCCCGGTCCATCAGGCCCGCCTTGTCGGTGACGCCCGTGAGGTCGAGGGTGACCACGAGCCGGCCCGTCAGGTCTTCGCTCATCTCAGCACCGCCCGGAACGAGTTGTAGTGATCATCCGTGTAGTAGATCTCCCCGCCCCGCCCGGTGACGAGCCGCCGCGCCCCGCGGTCGTGCGCGCCCGGGGTCGGCACCGTGTACTCGTGGTAGTAGCCGCGTGCGTGCTGCGGCAGCAGCCGCTCCAGGTTCCCGAAGACGATGCCGTCCCTGGCGTAGGGGAAGGGGCCGCCCCGGTCGATGAGCACGAGGGTCCGCCGGGCCTCGGCCGGGAGCCGGGACTCCTGGACGGTGGCCGTGCCCCGGGCCCAGGCGGGCGTGGACGCGCCGGAGGCCGGAGCGGTGCCCGCGCCCGGGTCCGTGCCCGTGCCCGGTGAGCATCCCGCCAGCAGGGCGCAGAGACAGACCAGCAGGCCCACGAGGGCGCGCAGGACGCGTGGGAACGGTCGTGGGAGGAGCGGTGGCAGCATGCCGCCGATGCTGCCACGCCCGTCCCGTCACGTCCGCCCCGCGCCCCGCGGCGGGCCCGGCAGGTCCGCCCCGCGCCCCGCCGCGGGCCCGTCACGTCCGCGCCGGGCGCCGCAGCGGAGGTGCTTCAGTGCCCGTCGGGGTCCGACCGGCTGAGCGCGGGCTTCGGCGTCGGGCCCGCCGTCATCAGGTAGTCGGCGGCCGAGGTGTCGGTCACCAGGCTGGTGACCAGACCGGAACGCAGCACCGCGTCGATCGCGGACGCCTTGCGCTGTCCGCCGGCGATCGCCACGACCTCCGGGATGCGGCGCAGCTGGTCGGTCTTGACCGTGATGCACCGCTCCCCCAGGTCACGGCCGATCCGGCGGCCCTCGGCGTCGAAGAGGTGCGCGGACATCTCGGCGGCGACACCGAGCGAGGCGTAGTGCGCGCGCTCCTCGTCGCTGAGCATGTCGTGCACGGTCGAGATGCCGGGCTCCCAGGAGCCGATGGAGACGCAGGCGACCGTGACCTTGTCGAAGTACTCGAAGGCCCGGGCGATGCCGGTCTGGTGACGCAGCGCCCCGGCGGTGGCCGCGTCCGGCAGCAGCATCGGCGCGTAGATGGGATGGGCGTCGCCGCCCGACACCTGCGCGGCACGGCGCACCGCCTCGACCGAGCCGCGCTCGGCGGTCCCGGCGTCGTACACACCCGTCAGCTGGACCACCGTGCACGGCGGCAGCCGGTCGAGCGCCGCCGCCATGTGGATGGTGGAGCGGCCCCAGGCCAGGCCGAGGACATCCCCCTCGTTGACGAGCTCGCCGAGCAGGTCGGCGGCGACCTCACCGAGGTTCTCCGGGTCGGGGGTCTCCTCCGCCTCGGCCGGGGACTCGACCACGACGGCGTGCCTGAGGCCGTAGCGGGCGCGGAGCGCGTCGGAGCGCTCGGCGTCCAGCTCGGCCGGGACGCGGATCTCGATCCGTACGAGATCCCGTTCGAGGGCGGTCTCCAGGACCCGGGCCACCTTGAAGCGGCTGACGCCGAACTCCTCGGCGATCTGGATCTTGGACTTGCCCTCGAGGTAGAAGCGGCGGGCCATGGCCGCCGCCTGCACCAGCTCAGCGGGTCCCATCCGCATGGCTGACCGGCCCGCCGACATACCCGACACGGCGATCTCCTCACTGCTGTTCACACTCTGGATTCGCCGTTCATCCTTGCAGATCCGGCGCGACTGCTCCGCCCTGATGGGCGCCCTACATTCAACCGTTCACGTAGCCGTGGCTCAGTGGTCGCATGCCCAGGATGCCTTGGCGGTCGCCGCCTCCGCCTGGGTGCGCAATGCACGTACCGCCTCGGCCGGGTCCTTCGCCCCGTAGACCGCCGACCCGGCGACGAAGACGTCCGCCCCCGCGTCCGCGCACCGTTCGATCGTGGAGGCCGACACACCGCCGTCGACCTGCAGCCACATCTGCAGGCCGTGCTTGCCGATCAGCTCACGGGTGCGGCGGATCTTGGGCAGCATGATGTCGAGGAAGGCCTGGCCGCCGAAGCCCGGCTCGACCGTCATGATCAGCAGCATGTCGAGCTCGGGGAGCAGATCCTCGTACGGCTCGATCGGCGTCGCGGGCTTGAGCGCCATGGAGGCGCGGGCGCCCTTGGCGCGGATCTCCCGGGCGAGCCGCACGGGGGCGGCCGCCGCCTCCACGTGGAAGGTGACGGACGAGGCGCCCGCCTCGACGTACTGCGGGGCCCAGCGGTCCGGGTCCTCGATCATCAGGTGGCAGTCCAGCGGGGTGCCCGTCGCGCGGGCCAGTGACTCCACGACCGGCACGCCGAGCGTGAGGTTCGGGACGAAATGGTTGTCCATGACGTCGACGTGGAGCCAGTCGGCTCCCTCGACCGCCCGGGCCTCGTCCGCGAGGCGGGCGAAATCGGCGGACAGGATGCTGGGGTTGATCTGCGCGGCCATGCCCCAAGCCTGCCATGCCGCTGCGCTCGGCAGTAACGGCGGTCTGTCGCGGTTGCGCTACGGCTGGCCGGTGGGGGCGGTCGTGTGGTTCCCCTGCGGGGCGGTGGGGAGTAGTCGCGTAGTCCCCTGCGGGGCGGTGGGGGCTGGTCGCGCAGTTCCCCGCGCCCCTGGGAGACGCCGGCCGCTGTCGAGCGGGTCGGTGGGGACACGCCGCGGCGGCCGCAGGCGCACGTCACGGGCCGACCGTGGGGGCGCGGGGACGCTGTCGGGGTCAGGCGGTGCGGCGGATAAGGGCGAGGTACATCGCGTCGGTGCCGTGCATGTGGGGCCAGAGCTGCACGTCCGGGCCGTCGCCGAGCGCGGGGACGCCCGGGAGCAGGGGGCGGGCGTCGATGAGCTCGGTGTCCGGGTGCTGCTTGAGCACGTCGGCGACGACCGCCCTGGTCTCGGCGAGGTGCGGCGAGCAGGTGGCGTAGCCGACGACCCCGCCGACGCGCACCGACTCCAGGGCGGTGCGCAGCAGGGCCCGCTGGAGCGGCGCGAAGTTGTCCAGGTCCTCAGGGCGCCGCCGCCACCGTGCCTCGGGGCGCCGGCGCAGCGCGCCGAGCCCGGTGCAGGGCACGTCCATCAGCACCCGGTCGAAGGTGCCGGGGCGCCACGGCGGCCGGGTCCCGTCGGCGGCGATCACCTGGTACGGACCCGGGTTGCCGTCCAGGGCCTTCGCCACCAGGCCCGCGCGGTGCGGCTGCTTCTCGGAGGCGAGCAGCACGGCTCCGCGCTCGGCGGCAAGGGCGGCAAGCAGCGCCGCCTTGCCGCCAGGGCCGGCGCACCCGTCGAGCCACGCGCGGTCCGGGCCGTCGAGCGGGGCGTTCGCGAGGGCGAGCGCGACCAGCTGGCTGCCCTCGTCCTGCACCCCGGCCCGCCCCTCGCGGACGGCCTCGACGGCACCGGGCTCGCCGCCCTCGGTGAGCCGCACGGCGTAGGGCGACCAGCGCCCCGGCACGGCGGCGTCCTCCCGGAGCAGCTCGTCCGTCGTGGCCCGGCCCGGCCTGGCCACGAGGGTCACCTCGGGCCGCTCGTTGTCCGCTTCTAGCAGGTCCTCGATCCCGGCCCGGCCGCCGCCCAGGGAGTCCCACAGCGCGGAGACGACCCAGCGGGGGTGCGAGTGCACCACGGCGAGGTGGTCCTCGGGATCCTCGTCGTAGGGCGGCGCGACCTTCTCCAGCCAGCCGTCCAAGTCGTTCTGCGCGATCTTGCGCAGCACGGCGTTGACGAACTTCGCCCGCCCGTCGCCGAGCACGACCCGCGCCAGCTCGACCGAGGCGGACACGGCCGCGTGCGTCGGGATCCGGGTCCCGAGCAACTGGTGCGCGCCGAGGCTCAGTACGTCGAGCACCGGCGGGTCGACCTCGCGCAGCGGCCGGTCCACACAGGCCGCGATGACGGCGTCGTACGTGCCCTGCCTGCGCAGCGTCCCGTACACCAGCTCGGTGGCGAGGGCGGCGTCCCGCGCGTCGAACTTCTCCGGCCCCTCCTTCTCCCGCGCCTTGCGCAGCAGCGGGGGCAGCACGAGGTTGGCGTACGCGTCCCGCTCGTCCACGGCGCGCAGCGCCTCGAAGGCGAGGATGCGGACGGGGTCCTTCTGGGGACGGCGGTAGGGCTTGGCGGGCTTGTGCGGCCGCCGGGACTGCTCGCTCACGAAAAAGGTGCTCCGGATGGGAAGAAGGGGGTGCGGTTCCCAGCGTACGTCGCAGCACGGTCACCCCCGCCGCCCGGGGCGGCGCGGGCGCCGCCCCGGCAGGTGCTCAGCCGCCGACGCGCTCGCCCTCGGCGATCCGCGCCCCGCGCGCCCAGTCCGCCGCCCGCATCGGCTTCTTGCCCTGCGCCTGCACCCACAGCAGCTCGACGGCGTAGGAGCCCGTGCCGACGTGCACGCTGTTCTTGCCGACGGCGAGCTGCCCGGGGGCGAGGTCGGTGCGCTCGGGCACCGACGCGGCCTGGACGATCTTGAGCCGCTCGCCGCGGAAGGTGGTCCAGGCACCGGGGGCCGGGGTGCAGCCGCGCACCACCCGGTCCACGCGCAGCGCGGGCGCGGCCCAGTCCACCTGGGCGTCCTCCACGGTGATCTTGGGCGCGAGGGTGATGCCCTCCGCCGGCTGCGGCACCGCCTTCAGGGCGCCGTCCTCGATGCCGTCCATGGTGGCGGCCAGCAGTCCGGCGCCCGCGAAGGCGAGCCGGGTGAGCAGGTCCCCGCTGGTGTCGGTGGGCCGGATCTCCTCGGTGACGGTGCCGTAGACGGGGCCGGAGTCGAGCCCCTCCTCGATGAGGAAGGTGGCGGCCCCGGTGATCTCGTCGCCCGCCATCAGGGCGTGCTGCACGGGCGCGGCCCCGCGCCAGGCGGGCAGCAGCGAGAAGTGCAGGTTGACCCAGCCGTGCGCCGGGATGTCCAGGGCGACCTTGGGCAGCAGCGCGCCGTAGGCGACGACCGGGCAGCAGTCCGGGGCGATCTCCCTGAGCCGCTCCAGGAACTCCGGGTCCCGCGGCCTGACCGGCTTCAGCACCTCGATGCCGGCCTCCGCCGCCCGTTCGGCCACGGGCGACGCGACCAGCCTGCGCCCACGCCCGGCCGGTGCGTCGGGCCGCGTGACGACGGCGGCGACCTCGTGCCGCCCGGAGGCGATGAGAGCGTCCAGGGCGGGAACGGCGACCTCGGGGGTACCGGCGAAGACCAGCTTCATGGGCGGGATCGGGCCTCTCGGGCGGGGGTTGGACGAGCAGCGCACCAGTCTATGGCCAGGGCCGGACCGCCGCCCCGTCGGCCACGGGCGGACGGCTGCCCGCGAGCGGGGGTGCACGCAAGGGAGGGCGGCGTACGCATATGCCTGTACGCCCCCAGCCCGTGACCAGCGGAGCGCCTACGCGTTGGTCAAGAAAGAGTTGACCACATCGGGCCGCTTTCGCGGGCCCAGTTCCTTTCAACGCCGGTTCGAGAGGCTTGTTCATGGCCGACCACGCAACCCACGACGCCCAGGCCCGGGCCAGCCTGCACTTGCTGGTGCGGGACATCGAGCGGGTCCGCCGGCAGGTGGACGCACTGCGCACGCTCACCGCCCAGCTCGGCAACGTCTACCGCCCCCGCCGCTCCGGTCCCTCCGCGGGCTTCGTCGTCTACGGACGGGCTCCCGCCCCGACGGTCCGCCTCGCCCAGGAGCTCCGGGACAGCGTCGAGACGCTGGTCACGGCCGCCGTGGACTTCGACCGCTCGCTGGGCTTCTCCTGGGACGCGGTGGGCTCGGCGCTGGGGGTCACCAAGCAGGCGGTGCACCGCCGTTACGGCGCCCGTCGCGCCGCCACCCAGGCCGCCGCCGAGACCGAGCGGGCGACCGAGCCGTCCGGCACCCGCACGCTCAACCCCGCGCTGCCCTCCCTCCCTGCCCTGCCTGTCCTGCCCGCGGCGGTACCGACGGTGCCCGCCGCCCGTTCCATGCCCACCCAGCCCACCGCGGGCAGCCCCACGCTCCGCGAGGACGCGCGGCCCACGGCCTTCCCCGGCCCACGCAACGGCTGACCGGCACCGGCCGACGTCCTCCCCTGCCCTCCCGGGCCACCTCCGGGAGGGCAGCCGCACACCGGGACGCGCCCCGGCGCCACCGCCCCCCGTCGGCCGCGCCTCGCTCACCGGCCCCGCACCGTCACCCGATATCCGGCGGATCGACGGGCCCTCGCACCGCATCCCCGCCGCGCGCCATCCGCGCCGCCTGGGCCGTCTTCAGGGCGGCGGCCGGTGTGGACCCGCTCCCCGGCGGCACCCACACCCAGCACCCGCGCCCACTGCCGGCAACGCCCTCGGTCCGCGCTACCGTCCGGACAGAGTCCCGGCAGCCACGCGCCACCCGCCGGACCGGCACTCTCACCCGATGTCCGGCGGATCGCCCGGCACCCGCACCGCATCCCCGCCGCCCCGCGCCATCCGCGCCGCCTGGGCCGTCTTCAGGGCGGCGGCCAGTGCGGACCCGCTGCCCGGCGGCACCCGCACCAGCGCCCGTTCCCAGTGCTCGCCCGGTGAGGGCGCGCCCGGTCTGTGAGGGCGGCCGGGCAGCGTCGGCGCCACCGGCACCGGCCCCAGCACCTCGGCGTCCGGTGGCAGTTGGGCCGCCCCCAGGAACTCGGCCACGGCCTCAGCGGGGCCCGACACGGCCGCCATCCGGGACACCGGCGGGAAACCCAGCTCGGCCCGCTCGGCCAGCTCCCGCACCGCATGGCCGACCGGGTCCCACCGCACCAGGGCCTGCACGGGCCGCAGCGTCGGCTCGGCCACCACGACGACGGTCCCGTGCTCCCCCTGCGGCCGCACCAGGGCCCCGGCCGCGATCCAGCGGCGCAGGGCGTCCTCCCCCGCGCGCAGGTCGGGCCGCCCGAGCATGGCCCAGCCGTCCAGCAGCAGGGCGGCCGCGTAGCCGCCCTCGGCGACCGGCTCGGCTCCCGGGGTGCTCACGACCAGCGCGGGCGTGCCCGGCACGGTGTCCAGCACATGCTCACGCCCCGAGGTGCGCACCGGCACGGCGGGGAACGCCCGTCCCAGTTCCTCGGCGGTCCGCCGGGCCCCGACCACCTGGGCGCGCAGCCGGAAGCCGCCGCACTCGGGGCAGTGCCAGGCCGCTTCCTCGCGCCCGCACCAGCCGCACGTCAGCGCTCCCGCGTCCCGCGCCTCCAGCGGGCCCGCGCAGTGCCGGCAGCGGGCCGGCGCCCGGCACTGGGCGCACGCCATCCGCGGCACGTAACCCCGGCGGGGCACCTGGACCAGCACGGGTCCGTGCCGCAGGCCCTCGCGGACCGCCTGCCAGGCGAGGGTGGGCAGCCGGGCGGCCCGGGCGGCCTCGTCGCGCGCGAGGTCGTCGTCCCCGACGGTGCGCACCAGGGGCGCGGCCCGCCGTACCTCCTCGCGCCCGGCGACCAGGGGCCGCGCCCAGCCGCTCTCCACGAGCTGCGCGGCCTCGACGGTGCAGCTCCACCCGCCCAGCAGAAAGGCGCACCGGTCGAGGGCGGCGCGCAGCAGCAGCACATCGCGCGCGTGCGGCTGCGGGGCGTGCTGCTCGCTGTGGCTGTCGTCGCCGTCGTCCCAGATGGCGACGAGCCCGAGGTCCCGCACGGGGGCGAACATGGCGGCCCGCGTCCCGACCACCGCCCGTACGGCGCCCCGCCGCACCGCGAGCCACTGCGCGTACCGCTTCTCGGGCCCGGCGTCGGCGGTGAGCAGCGCGTGCCGGCCCTCACCGAGAAGGGCGGTCAGCGCGGCGTCGACCCGCGCGGCGGCCCGTCCGTCCGGTACGACGACGAGCGCGCCGCGTCCCGAGGCGAGTGTCGCGGCGACGGCCCGGGCCAGCTCCTCGCTCCACAGCGGCCCCGGTAGGGCGTTCCACACCGCCCTGGGCGCTCCCCCGGCGGCCAGCGCCTCCAGGAAGGCGCCCCCGTGCCCGTACCGCGTCCAGGACCCGGCGCCGGGCGCGGGCGGCGCCGGCAGGGGCTCGGGCGAGGGCCGCCGCTCGGCCCGCGCGCTGCGCGGCGGCACCGCCAGCTGCAGCACATCGGCGAGGCTGCCCGCGTACCGGTCGGCGACGGCCCGGGCGAGCCCGAGCAGTTCCTCGCTCAGCACCGGCTCGGGCGACACGACCTGGGCCAGGGCGGCCAGCGGCCCCGCGTAGTCGGACTCGGCCCGCCGCTCGACGAGGTAACCGTCGATGAGCCCGCCGCCCTCCCGGCGCCCCTCGCGCACCCGGCCCCGGCCGGCCCCGAACCGCACCCGTACCCGCACCCCGGGGCGCGCCTCGGCGTCCATCTCCTCGGGCACCGCGTAGTCGAAGTACCGGTCGAGGTGCAGCACGCCCTTGTCGACCAGCACCCGCGCGACCGGCAGTTCCTTGGCGAGCGCGGCCCCGCGCCAGGTCCGGGGCTTGGCCCGGGGCACCCTGGCCTCGCGCACGCTCTCCCGAATGAGCGCGAGCTGCTCCGGCGGCGCCCCTTCGGCCCCTCCGGTCCCGTCCGCCCCGCCGTCCGGGGGCGCCCCGTTCTCGCTGCTCACGCTTGCATTCTTACCAAACGGCACCGACAACCGGACCGGACGGCCGAGGCCCGGCCCCCGTGCGGGGACCGGGCCTCGGTGGAGGATCCGTGCGGGCTACAGGCCCACGGCCTTGCGCAGGGCCTCCACGCGGTCCGTGCGCTCCCAGGTGAAGTCGGGCAGCTCGCGGCCGAAGTGGCCGTACGCCGCCGTCTGGGCGTAGATCGGGCGGAGCAGGTCGAGGTCGCGGATGATCGCGGCCGGGCGGAGGTCGAAGACCTCGTCGATGGCCTTCTCGATCTTCTCGGCCTCGACCTTGGCGGTGCCGAAGGTCTCGACGAACAGACCGACCGGCTCGGCCTTGCCGATGGCGTAGGCGACCTGGACCTCGCAGCGCGCGGCCAGGCCGGCGGCGACGACGTTCTTGGCGACCCAGCGCATGGCGTAGGCGGCCGAGCGGTCGACCTTGGACGGGTCCTTGCCGGAGAAGGCGCCGCCGCCGTGCCGGGCGAAGCCGCCGTAGGTGTCGATGATGATCTTGCGGCCGGTGAGGCCGGCGTCGCCCATCGGGCCGCCGATCTCGAAGCGGCCGGTCGGGTTCACCAGCAGGCGGTAGCCCTCGGTGTCGAGCTTGATGCCGTCGTCCAGCAGCGCCTTCAGCTCCGGCTCCACGACGAACTCGCGGATGTCGGGGGCCAGCAGCGACTCCAGGTCGATGTCCGAGGCGTGCTGGCTGGAGACCACGACCGTGTCGAGGCGGACGGCCTTGTCGCCGTCGTACTCGATGGTGACCTGCGTCTTGCCGTCGGGGCGCAGGTAGGGGATGGTGCCGTTCTTGCGGACCTCGGAGAGGCGCTTGGACAGGCGGTGCGCCAGGAAGATCGGCAGCGGCATCAGCGTCGGCGTCTCGTCGGACGCGTAGCCGAACATCAGGCCCTGGTCGCCGGCGCCCTGCTTGTCCAGCTCGTCCTCGTCGCCCTCGACCCGGGACTCGTACGCCGTGTCGACGCCCTGCGCGATGTCCGGGGACTGGGCGCCGATCGAGACCGACACGCCGCAGGAGGCGCCGTCGAAGCCCTTCTTCGAGGAGTCGTAGCCGATCTCCAGGATCTTGCTGCGGACCAGGGTCGCGATGTCCGCGTAGGCCTTGGTCGTGACCTCGCCGGCCACGTGCACGAGACCGGTGGTGATCAGCGTCTCGACGGCGACCCGGGAGGACGGGTCCTCGCGCAGGAGCGCGTCGAGAATGGTGTCGCTGATCTGGTCAGCGATCTTGTCGGGGTGACCTTCGGTCACGGACTCCGAAGTGAACAGGCGACGGGACACAACGCTCCCTGGGGTTGCAGCGGCTGCTGGCTGATCATGGGCGGACCACGCGCGGGGGCTGCGCCCGGCGTCGTCCGAGAACAGTTTATCGGTCGCGCTCGACCGCCGGCCCACCCGTCTCGCCTCTCGGGAGCGCTGTGACCTGCGGCACGGGCATTCTGCACAATGCCGCGCGGCCTTGGCCAGGGGCGCCACGCAAGATCGCGCGACATCGTGGTAGGGAAAAGAGACGCCGAACGGCCGAATCGATACGGCGCGAACGGCGCAACCGGATCAGCCCAGACGAGCCGCCACGAGGTCCCAGACGGTGTCCGCGAGGGCTTCCTTGGGGCCGTGCGGGACGGGCGTCTCGCTGCCGTCGGCTCCGAGCACTAGGGCCTCGTTCTCCTCGGAACCGAAGGTCTTGCGCTCGCCCACCTCGTTCACCACGAGCAGGTCGCAGCCCTTGCGGGCCAGCTTGGCGCGCCCGTTGGCCACGACGTCGTCGGTCTCGGCGGCGAATCCGACCACCACCTGTCCGGGGCGGCCGCGGTCGGCCGAGATCTCCGCGAGGATGTCCGGATTCCGCACCAGGACGACCGGCTCCGGGTCCTGGCCGTCCTTCTTCTTGATCTTGCCGGAGACGTAGACCGCGGGGCGGAAGTCGGCGACGGCGGCGGCCATGACCACCGCGTCGGCGTCCCCGGCGGCCTTGAGGACCGCCTCACGCAGCTGTACGGCGGTGCCCACCTGGACGACGTCGACGCCGGCGGGGTCGGCGAGGCCCGTGTTGGCGGCGACCAGGGTCACCCGGGCGCCGCGCGCGGCGGCCGTGCGGGCGAGGGCGTAGCCCTGCTTGCCGGAGGAGCGGTTGCCGAGGAAGCGGACGGGGTCGAGGGGCTCGCGGGTGCCGCCCGCGGAGACGACGACGTGCCGGCCGGCGAGGTCGGGCCCGGCCACGCCCCGGGCCAGTACACGGCGGCAGACCTCGAAGATCTCCGCCGGGTCGGGCAGCCGGCCCTTGCCGGTGTCGACCCCGGTGAGCCGGCCGACGGCGGGCTCGACGACGACGGCGCCACGGCGGCGCAGCGTGGCCACGTTCTCCTGGGTGGCCGGGTGCTCCCACATCTCGGTGTGCATCGCCGGGGCGAAGACCACCGGGCAGCGGGCGGTGAGGAGGGTGTTGGTCAGCAGGTCGTCGGCGAGGCCGTGGGCGGCCTTGGCGAGCATGTCGGCGGTCGCCGGGGCCACCACGACCAGGTCGGCGTGCTGGCCGATGCGGACGTGCGGGACCTCGTGGACGGCGTCCCAGACCTCCGTGGAGACCGGGTTGCCGGACAGCGCCGACCAGGTCGCCGCGCCCACGAAGTGCAGGGCGGAGGCGGTGGGCACCACACGCACGTCGTGGCCCGACTCCGTGAACCTCCTCAGCAGCTCACAGGCCTTGTACGCGGCGATGCCGCCACTGACCCCCAGAACGACCCTCGGCTTGTCCACCATCTCTCCCCGGCTCGGCGACGTACGCGGCCACGTACGGAGCAACGTACGGAACCATGACACACCACGGGCCCGGCAGGGCTCCCGCTGGGGGGAGCGACTGCCGGGCCCGTGGATGAAGCAACCGCGATCGGACGGTGCTACTGCGCCGGGCCCTCGATGGCCTCGGAGGTCAGCAGCCCCGCGTTGATCTCGCGCAGGGCGATCGAGAGCGGCTTCTCGTGCACGTGGGTGTCGACGAGCGGACCGACGTACTCGAGGAGGCCCTCGCCGAGCTGCGAGTAGTACGCGTTGATCTGGCGGGCACGCTTGGCCGCGTAGATCACGAGGCTGTACTTCGAGTCGGTGGCCTCGAGGAGCTCGTCGATCGGCGGGTTGATGATGCCCTCGGGCGCGGTGATGGAAGAGGACACGCTCTACCTTCCGATGGGTGGGAAAGAATCAGTTGGTGTGACCCGGCCGAAGACGGCAGTCGCGATCACACAACGTCCATCAAGGCTAGCAGCTCACTGGCCACGTCCTCGACGGAGGTGTTGACCAGGGTCTCGTCGAACTCCGGCTCGGCCGCCAGCTCGGTCCTGGCCGCGGTCAGGCGGCGCTCGATGACCTCGGGCGGCTCGGTCCCCCGGCCGGTCAGCCTGCGCACCAGCTCCTCCCAGGAGGGCGGGGCCAGGAACACCAGCTGGGCGTCGGACATGGACGCGCGGACCTGCCGGGCGCCCTGGAGGTCGATCTCCAGCAGGACGGGCTCGCCGTTCTCCAGCCGCTCCAGCACGGCCGCGCGCGGCGTGCCGTAACGGTTGCCGGCGAACTCGGCCCACTCCAGCAGCTCGCCGTTGGCGATCAGCTTGTCCATCTCGTCGTCGGTGACGAAGAAGTAGTGGACTCCGTGCTGCTCGCCGGGGCGCGGCTTGCGGGTCGTGGCCGACACCGAGAGCCAGACCTCGGGGTGTTCCTTGCGCATATGGGCGACGACCGTGCTCTTGCCGACCCCCGAGGGGCCGGAGAGCACGGTCAGCCGCGGACGTTCACTCATGCAGCGATTATTCCAGCAATCCCGGGGTGCCCGGGACTCCCGGTCCGGCGGGAGCCGGACTCAGGAACCGGTGCTGCCGAACTCACGCTCCAGGGAAGCGATCTGGTTGGACCCGAGACCACGCACACGGCGGCTCTCGGAGATACCCAGACGCTCCATGATCTGCTTGGCGCGGACCTTGCCCACGCCCGGCAGGGACTCGAGCAGCGCGGAGACCTTCATCTTGCCGATGACGTCGTTCTCCTGGCCCTGCTTGATGACCTCGTGCAGGGAGGCGCCGGAGTGCTTGAGTCGATTCTTGACCTCGGCCCGCTCCCGGCGAGCCGCGGCGGCCTTTTCGAGCGCGGCTGCGCGCTGTTCAGGGGTAAGGGGCGGAAGAGCCACGCCTACGTCACCTCGGATGTCGAACTGTCGGATACGGACCGGTGAGGAACCTAGTCGCCCCACACCTGGGGAGCCACGAGCAACACGCTGCCCGTTCTCCCCCACTGTTCTGAGGGCGCGGGAGGTGCCCCCACTGCTCGGAGACTAGCGGCCAAGTCCGCCAGAGTCAGCGAGAACAGCGGAAAAGTACTGGTCAGCCGCCGTCAGGCCGGACATTTCAGACATACTGCCCACGATTTGAGGATGTATTCACACTCAAGTCGTCCCGGCACCGCCCGCGGAAGGACGCGCAAAGGACTCAGCCACCGGCCACCGCGGTCCTGATCTCCTCCGCGAAGCGCTCCGTGACCGCCCGCAGCGCCCCGACGTCGGGACCCTGCCGCAGCACACCCCGGCTGACGTTCGGCACGACGTTGCGCAGCGCCGGCCCGAACACCGCGGGGAGGTCGGCCGGCGTCGCGCCCTGCGCCCCGACACCGGGCGCGAGGAGGGGGCCGTTGACCGCGAGGTCGTAGGACGACAGGTCGCCCACGGTCGCGCCGACGACCGCGCCGAAGGAGCCCAGCGGTTCCTCGCCCGCGTTCTCGGCCGCCAGGTGCGCCAGCACGGTGGCGGCCACGGTGCGCCCGTCGGCCCGCACCGCGTGCTGCACCTCGGGGCCCTCCGGGTTCGAGGTGAGCGCCAGCACGAAGAGGCCGGCCCCGCTCTCCCGGGCCAGGGCGACGGCCGGGCTCAGCGAGCCGTAGCCGAGGTAGGGCGAGACGGTGAGGGCGTCGGAGAACAGCGGGGCGTCCTTGTGCAGGTAGGCCTCGGCGTACCCGGCCATCGTGGAGCCGATGTCGCCGCGCTTGGCGTCCATCACCACCAGCGTGCCGGCCGCCCGCGCCTCCTGGACGCACTTCTCCAGGACGGCGACGCCGCGCGAGCCGAACCGCTCGAAGAAGGCGCTCTGCGGCTTCATGACGGCGACCCGGTCGGCCACCGCCTCGACGACCGTGCGGCTGAACCGCTCGAGACCGGCCACGTCGTCGTTCAGGCCCCACTCGGCGAGCAGGGAGGCGTGCGGGTCGATGCCGACGCACAGCGGGCCGCGCTCGTCCATCGCGCGGCGCAGGCGGGCACCGAAGGGCTCCAGGACCGTCATACCGTCTTCCTTGTGTCGGCGCCGACCGCGTCGGCGAGGGTGGCGTACGGGCTGGTGCGCAGCCGCGCGGCGAGACCCTTGTGGATGGCTCGGGACCAGAACGGTCCCTCGTAGATGAAGGCGCTGTACCCCTGCACCAGCGTGGCACCGGCCAGGATGCGCTGCCAGGCGTCCTCGGCGGTCTCGACGCCGCCGACGCCCACCAGCGTGATCCGGTCGCCCACGCGCGCGTACAGGCGGCGCAGGACCTCGAGGGAGCGCTCCTTGAGCGGGGCGCCGGACAGGCCGCCGGTCTCCTTCACCAGGGAGGGCGCGGAGCGCAGGCCGAGGCCGTCACGGGCGATGGTGGTGTTGGTGGCGATGATCCCGTCCAGGCCGAGCTCAACCGCCAGGTCGGCCACGGCGTCGACGTCCTCGTCCGCCAGGTCCGGGGCGATCTTCACCAGGAGCGGGACGCGGCGGTGGGCGACGGTGCGGTCGGCGGCCTCGCGGACGGCGGCGAGCAGCGGCCGCAGCGCCTCGGTCGCCTGCAGGTTGCGCAGGCCGGGCGTGTTCGGCGAGGAGACGTTGACGACCAGGTAGTCGGCGTACGGGGCGAGCCGCTCGGCGGACTTCACGTAGTCGCCGACGGCCTCCGCCTCGGGGACGACCTTGGTCTTGCCGATGTTGACGCCGACGACCGTCCGGAAGACCGGCTCCCGGGTTGCCAGGCGGGCCGCGACGGCGAGCGAGCCGTCGTTGTTGAAGCCCATGCGGTTGATCAGCGCACGGTCGGCGACGAGCCGGAACAGCCGCCGCTTGGGGTTGCCTGGCTGCGGCTCCCCGGTGACCGTGCCGATCTCCACGTGGTCGAAGCCCAGCATCGACATGCCGTCGATCGCGACGGCGTTCTTGTCGAAGCCCGCGGCGAGCCCGAAGGGGCCGTGCATGCGCAGCCCGAAGGCCTCCGTGCGCAGCTCCTTGTGGCGGGGCGCGAGGGCGGCCGCGACGAACGTGCGCAGCACGGGGACGCGCACCGCGAGACGGATCCAGCGGAAGGCCAGGTAGTGGGCCTTCTCGGGGTCCATCCGCTTGAAGACGAGATTGAAGAAGATCTTGTACATGGGTGTCCTCACGAAGAGGGGGACACCGTTTCCGGTGTCCCCCTCAGGGCTGCTAGTCGCGGGCCGCGGTCAGGTGTTCCGCGTGTTCCTGGAGCGAGCGGACGCCCACGTCGCCGTGGTTGAGGGCGTCGATGCCCTGGACGGCCGCCGCGAGCGCCTGGACGGTCGTCAGGCACGGCACGGAGCGTGCCACCGCGGCCGTACGGATGTCGTAGCCGTCGAGGCGGCCGCCGGTGCCGTACGGGGTGTTGACGATGAGGTCGACCTCGCCGTCGTGGATGAGCTGGACGATGGTCCGCTCCCCGTTCGGGCCGGTGCCCTCGGACTGCTTGCGCACGACCGTGGCGTTGATGCCGTTGCGCTTGAGGACCTCGGCCGTGCCGGAGGTGGCGAGCAGCTCGAAGCCGTGGCCGACCAGCTCGCGCGCCGGGAAGATCATCGAGCGCTTGTCGCGGTTGGCGACCGAGATGAAGGCGCGGCCCTTGGTGGGCAGCGGGCCGTAGGCGCCCGCCTGCGACTTGGCGTACGCCGTGCCGAAGACGGAGTCGATGCCCATGACCTCGCCGGTGGAGCGCATCTCCGGGCCGAGCACCGTGTCCACGCCGCGGCCGTGGATGTCGCGGAAGCGCGACCACGGCATGACGGCCTCCTTGACGGAGATCGGCGCGTCCAGCGGCAGTTCGCCGCCGTCGCCGTTCGCCGGGAGCAGCCCCTCCGCGCGCAGCTCGGCGATGGTCGCGCCCAGCGAGATGCGGGCGGCGGCCTTCGCGAGCGGCACCGCGGTCGCCTTGGAGGTGAAGGGGACCGTGCGGGAGGCGCGCGGGTTGGCCTCCAGGACGTAGAGGATGTCGCCGGCCATCGCGAACTGGATGTTGATCAGGCCGCGCACGCCGACGCCCTTGGCGATCGCCTCCGTGGAGGCGCGCAGGCGCTTGATGTCGAAGCCGCCGAGGGTGATCGGCGGCAGGGCGCACGCCGAGTCGCCGGAGTGGATGCCGGCCTCCTCGATGTGCTCCATGACGCCGCCGAGGTACAGGTCCTCGCCGTCGTAGAGGGCGTCGACGTCGATCTCGATGGCGTCGTCGAGGAAGCGGTCGACGAGGACCGGCCGGGAGGGGCTGATCTCGGTCGACTCGGCGATGTAGGAGGCGAGGCGGGTCTCGTCGTAGACGATCTCCATACCGCGCCCGCCGAGGACGTACGAGGGCCGGACGAGGACCGGATAGCCGATCTCGTCGGCGATGGCCTTCGCGCCCTCGAAGGTGGTGGCCGTGCCGTGCTTCGGGGCCGGCAGACCGGCCTCCGCGAGGACGCGGCCGAAGGCGCCGCGGTCCTCGGCGGCGTGGATGGCCTCGGGGGACGTGCCGACGATCGGCACCCCGTTGTCCTTCAGGGCCTGCGAGAGACCGAGCGGGGTCTGGCCGCCGAGCTGGACGATCACACCGGCGATCGGCCCGGCGAGGGACTCCGCGTGGACGATCTCCAGCACGTCCTCGAGCGTCAGCGGCTCGAAGTACAGCCGGTCGGAGGTGTCGTAGTCCGTGGAGACGGTCTCCGGGTTGCAGTTGACCATCACGGTCTCGTACCCGGCGTCGGACAGCGCGAAGGAGGCGTGCACGCAGGAGTAGTCGAACTCGATGCCCTGGCCGATGCGGTTCGGGCCGGAGCCCAGGATGATCACCGCGGGCTTCTCGCGGGGCGCGACCTCGCTCTCCTCGTCGTAGGACGAGTAGAAGTACGGCGTCTTCGCCGCGAACTCGGCGGCGCAGGTGTCGACCGTCTTGTAGACCGGGCGGATGCCGAGGGCGTGCCTGACCTCGCGGACGACGTCCTCGCGCAGGCCCCGGATCTCACCGATCTGCTGGTCGGAGAAGCCGTGCCGCTTGGCCTCGGCGAGCAGGTCGCCGGTCAGCTCGGGCGCCTCGGCGAGCTCGTCCGCGACCTCCTTGATCAGGAAGAGCTGGTCCACGAACCACGGGTCGATCTTCGTGTACTCGAAGACCTCCTCGGGAGTGGCGCCCGCGCGGATGGCCTGCATGACCGTGTTGATGCGGCCGTCGGTGGGGCGTACGGCCTCGTGCAGCAGCGCTTCCTTGTCGCCCGGCTCGCCGACGAAGGTGAACTGGCTGCCCTTCTTCTCCAGCGAGCGCAGCGCCTTCTGGAAGGCCTCGGTGAAGTTGCGGCCGATGGCCATGGCCTCGCCGACCGACTTCATGGTGGTCGTCAGCGTGGAGTCGGCCTGCGGGAACTTCTCGAAGGCGAACCGCGGGGCCTTGACGACCACGTAGTCGAGCGTGGGCTCGAAGGAGGCCGGGGTCTCCCGCGTGATGTCGTTCGGGATCTCGTCCAGGGTGTAGCCGACGGCGAGCTTGGCGGCGATCTTGGCGATCGGGAAGCCGGTCGCCTTGGAGGCCAGCGCCGAGGAGCGGGACACGCGCGGGTTCATCTCGATGACGATCACCCGACCGTCCTCGGGGTCCACCGCGAACTGGATGTTGCAGCCGCCGGTGTCGACACCGACCTCGCGGATGATCGCGATGCCGACGTCGCGCAGCACCTGGTACTCGCGGTCGGTCAGCGTCATCGCCGGGGCGACGGTGATCGAGTCGCCGGTGTGCACGCCCATGGGGTCGAAGTTCTCGATGGAGCAGACGACCACGACGTTGTCGTGCTTGTCGCGCATCAGCTCCAGCTCGTACTCCTTCCAGCCGAGGATGGACTCCTCCAGGAGCACCTCGGTGGTCGGGGAGAGCGTGAGGCCCTGGCCGGCGATGCGGCGCAGCTCCTCCTCGTCGTGCGCGAAGCCGGAGCCGGCGCCGCCCATGGTGAAGGAGGGGCGGACGACGACCGGGTAGCCGCCGAGCGTCTCGACGCCCTTGAGGACGTCGTCCATGGTGTGGCAGATGACCGAGCGGGCGGACTCGCCGTGCCCGGTCTTGCGGCGGACCTCCTCCACGACGCCCTTGAACAGGTCGCGGTCCTCGCCCTTGTGGATGGCCTCGGGCTTGGCGCCGATCAGCTCGACGCCGTACTTCTCCAGGACGCCGTTGTCGTGCAGCGCGATGGCGGTGTTCAGGGCCGTCTGGCCGCCCAGGGTGGGCAGCAGGGCGTCGGGGCGCTCCTTGGCGATGATCTTCTCGACGAACTCGGGGGTGATCGGCTCGACGTAGGTGGCGTCGGCGATCTCCGGGTCGGTCATGATCGTCGCCGGGTTGGAGTTGACGAGGACCACGCGCAGGCCCTCGGCCTTGAGCACGCGGCACGCCTGGGTGCCGGAGTAGTCGAACTCGGCGGCCTGGCCGATGACGATCGGGCCGGAGCCGATGACCAGGACGGACTGGATATCGGTGCGCTTAGGCACGCTGGCCCTCCATCAGGGAAACGAAGCGGTCGAACAGGTAGGCGGCGTCGTGCGGACCCGCTGCGGCTTCGGGGTGGTACTGGACGGAGAAGGCCGGCTGGTCGAGCAGCTGCAGCCCCTCCACGACGTTGTCGTTCAGGCAGACGTGCGAGACCTCGGCGCGGCCGAACTTCGTCTCGCTGACCTTGTCGAGCGGCGCGTCCACGGCGAAGCCGTGGTTGTGCGCGGTGACCTCGACCTTGCCGGTCGTCCGGTCCTGGACCGGCTGGTTGATGCCGCGGTGGCCGTACTTCAGCTTGTAGGTGCCGAAGCCGAGGGCGCGGCCGAGGATCTGGTTGCCGAAGCAGATGCCGAACAGGGGCGTCCTGCGCTCCAGGACGGCGCTCATCAGTGCGACCGGGCCGTCGGCGGTCGCCGGGTCGCCGGGGCCGTTGGAGAAGAACACGCCGTCCGGACCGACGGCGTAGACGTCCTCGGCGGTGGCGGTGGCGGGGAGCACGTGCACCTCGATGCCGCGCTCGGCCATCCGGTGCGGGGTCATGCCCTTGATGCCGAGGTCGATGGCGGCGACCGTGAAGCGCTTCTCGCCGACCGCCGGGACGACGTACGCCTCCTTGGTGGCGACCTCCTCGTAGAGGCTGGCGCCCTTCATCTGCGGCTGGGCCTGGACCCGCTCGACCAGCTCGGCCTCGGGGGCGGTGACCTCGCCGGAGAAGATGCCGGCCCGCATCGAGCCGCGCTCGCGCAGGTGGCGGGTGAGGGCGCGGGTGTCGATCCCGGAGATGCCGACCACGCCCTGCGCGACCAGCTCGTCGTCCAGGGAGCGCGTGGCGCGCCAGTTGGACGGCACGCGCGCGGGGTCGCGCACGACGTAGCCGGAGACCCAGATGCGGGTGGACTCGTCGTCCTCGTCGTTCCAGCCGGTGTTGCCGATCTGCGGGGCGGTCGCGACGACGATCTGGCGGTCGTACGACGGGTCGGTCAGGGTCTCCTGGTAGCCGGTCATGCCGGTGGAGAAGACGGCCTCGCCGAAGGTCTCCCCCACGGCCCCGTAGGCGCGGCCGCGGAAGGTGCGGCCGTCCTCCAGGACGAGTACGGCGGGAAGCGCCTTGTTCCTCTGTGAGGAGCTTCCCCTGGTGGAGGTCGTCATCGCGCGCCTTCCGTGTCGTTGATCATCTGGTTCAGTGTGTCGACCCACTCGGTGTGCTCGGCCGCGTGGTCGGAGCGGAAGCCGGAGTCGATCAGCTTCTCGCCCAGGGCCCAGGTCACCACCAGCAGTCCGCCCTCGGTGAGGACCTTGCCGGCGATGCCCTTGTCGAGCCGGGCGCCGCGCAGCGCGGCGGTGGGGACGAAGAAGTCGGTCGCACCGGGGCGCTCGACCTCCAGGCCCGCGTCGGTCAGGGTGAGCGAGGCCCGGCTGCGGGTGCCGAGGCCGTGGGCCACGATGCGGTCCAGCCACTGCCCGGCGGTGGTCGAGCCGTGGTAGCGGCCGCTCATGCTCAGTTTCACCGGGCCGGTCTCCTCCGGCGCGCTGGGCGGCTCGGGCAGGTCGCTCTGGAGCGTGCCGCGCCATTTCCATCCCTCGCGCATCAGCCAGTAGACGAGCGCGACGAAGAGGGCGAGGCCGACGAGCCAGCCGATGCGGGCCCCCCAGTCGGTGACCTCGGCCGACCTCTTGGCCTCGGCCAGCAGGATTACAGGTGTCACGTGAGCTTCCCGTCGACGAGCGTCGCCTTGCCCCGCAGCCACGTGTGGGTGACTCGGCCCGGCAGCTCGCGTCCCTCGTAGGGGGTGTTGCGGCTGCGCGAGGCGAAGGCCGCGGGGTCCACCTGCCCACGGTATGCCGTGTCCACCAGCGTGAGGTTGGCGGGCTCACCGACCGAGACGGGGCGGCCATGGCCCTGGGCGCCGCCGATCCGCGCGGGCGTGACGGACATGCGGTCGGCGACCGCGGCCCAGTCCAGCAGGCCGGTCTCGACCATGGTCGCCTGGACCACCGAGAGGGCGGTCTCCAGGCCGACCATGCCCATGGCGGCCGCGGCCCACTCGCAGTCCTTGTCCTCGTGCGGGTGCGGGGCGTGGTCGGTGGCGACGATGTCGATCGTGCCGTCGGCCAGCGCCTCGCGCAGCGCGTGCACGTCCCGCTCGGTGCGCAGCGGCGGGTTGACCTTGTAGACCGGGTTGTAGGTGCGCACCATCTCGTCCGTCAGGAGGAGGTGGTGCGGGGTCACCTCGGCGGTGACGTCGATGCCGCGGGACTTGGCCCAGCGGACGATCTCCACCGAGCCCGCGGTCGACAGGTGGCAGATGTGCACCCGGGAGCCGACGTGCTCGGCGAGCAGCACGTCGCGGGCGATGATCGACTCCTCGGCGACGGCCGGCCAGCCGCCCAGGCCCAGCTCGGCGGAGACGACGCCCTCGTTCATCTGGGCGCCCTCGGTGAGCCTGGGCTCCTGCGCGTGCTGGGCGACGACGCCGCCGAAGGCCTTCACGTACTCCAGCGCGCGGCGCATGATCACGGCGTCGTCGACACACTTGCCGTCGTCGGAGAAGACGGTGACGCCGGCGGCCGACTCGTGCATCGCGCCCAGCTCGGCGAGCTTCTTGCCCTCCAGGCCGACGGTGACGGCGCCGATGGGCTGCACGTCGCAGTAGCCGTGGTCCCGGCCGAGCCGGTAGACCTGCTCGACGACGCCGGCGGTGTCGGCGACCGGGAAGGTGTTGGCCATGGCGAACACGGCGGTGTAGCCGCCGCTCGCGGCGGCGCGGGTGCCGGTGAGGACGGTCTCGGAGTCCTCGCGGCCCGGCTCGCGCAGGTGGGTGTGCAGGTCGACCAGGCCCGGCAGCAGCACCTTGCCGTCCGCCTCGACGACCTCCGCGCCCTCGGCTTCGAGGCCCGCGCCGACCGCGGCGATGGTCTCGCCGTCGATCAGCACGTCCTGCGGCTCACCGCCGAGCACCTTCGCACCCCGGATCAGGATCTTGCTCATGGTTCTACTTCTCCTCGGTGGTACGGGCGTGGGTGACGGCGGGCTCGTTGCCGCCGAGCAGCAGGTACAGGACGGCCATCCGGATGGAGACGCCGTTGGCGACCTGCTCGACGACGGTGCAGCGGTCCGAGTCGGCGACCTCGGCGGTGATCTCCATGCCCCGGACCATCGGGCCGGGGTGCATCACGATGGCGTGCTCGGGCATCCGGGCCATGCGGTCGCCGTCGAGGCCGTAGCGCCGCGAGTACTCGCGCTCGGTCGGGAAGAAGGCCGCGTTCATGCGCTCGCGCTGGACGCGCAGCATCATCACCGCGTCGGACTTGGGCAGCGTGCTGTCGAGGTCGTACGACACCTCGCACGGCCAGGTCTCGACGCCGACCGGCACCAGGGTGGGCGGGGCGACGAGGGTGACCTCGGCGCCGAGGGTGTGCAGCAGGTCGACGTTGGAGCGGGCGACCCGGCTGTGCAGGACGTCGCCGACGAGGGTGATGTGCTTGCCGGCCAGGTCCTGGCCGAGCCCGGCGTCCCGGCCGACCAGGCGGCGGCGCATGGTGAAGGCGTCCAGCAGGGCCTGGGTGGGGTGCTGGTGGGTGCCGTCGCCGGCGTTGATCACGGCGGCGTCGATCCAGCCGGAGTTGGCGAGGCGGTAGGGGGCGCCGGAGGCGCCGTGCCGGATGACGACGGCGTCGACGCCCATCGCCTCCAGGGTCTGGGCGGTGTCCTTCAGGGACTCGCCCTTGGACACGCTGGAGCCCTTGGCGGTGAAGTTGATGACGTCCGCGGAGAGGCGCTTCTCGGCGGCCTCGAAGGAGATCCGGGTACGGGTGGAGTCCTCGAAGAAGAGGTTGACGATCGTGCGGCCGCGCAGGGTCGGCAGCTTCTTGATCGGCCGGTCGGCGACCCGGGCCATCTCCTCGGCGGTGTCGAGGATCAGGACGGCGTCGTCGCGGGTGAGGTCGGCGGCCGAGATGAGATGACGCTGCATCTGTCAGGCTCCGTAAGGCAGTTCATTCGGGAGGATTGGGGCAGATCGGCGCGTGTGCCGGCACGCCGAGGCGGCCGTGCGCCCGACGCGCTACTGGCCGTCCGGCTTCACACCGAGCAGCACGGTGTCGCGACCGTCCTCCTCGGCGAGCTGGACCTTGACCGTCTCCCGCAGCGACGTGGGGAGGTTCTTGCCGACGTAGTCGGCCCGGATGGGCAGTTCCCGGTGGCCGCGGTCGACGAGGACCGCGAGCTGCACCGCGCGCGGGCGCCCGATGTCGTTCAGGGCGTCGAGGGCGGCGCGGATGGTGCGCCCGGAGAAGAGCACGTCGTCGACGAGGACCACCAGGCAGCCGTCGATGCCGTCACCGGGGATCTCGGTGCGGGCCAGGGCTCGCGGCGGGTGCATGCGCAGGTCGTCGCGGTACATGGTGATGTCGAGCGAGCCGACGGGGACCTTGCGGTCGGTGATCTGCTCCAGCTTGGCGGCGAGCCGCTGGGCGAGGAAGACCCCCCGGGTCGGAATGCCGAGGAGCACCACGTCGTCGGCGCCCTTGGCGCGCTCGACGATCTCGTGGGCGATGCGGGTCAGCACCCGCGCGATGTCGGGGCCCTCGAGAACGGGCCGCGCATCGGAGGTGTCAGGGTTCGCGTGCGAGTCCATACGAAACGGACCTCCTTCTCCGCCTCACGGGACGGACCTTAAAGGACGTCGGATTTGCGCCATCTACCGTAGCAGGCCCACGGACGGCCCCGATCACCCGGTTGGCTCAATGCGCCGCCGTCACCACGGAAGAGTCGGTGTGGACCATTCGGCTTGACGCATGAGAGTCACGCTGCGTAACCTCACAGTGAGTTACCAGCCGCGCGGCGGGAAGCAGAGCCGATCGCCGTCGACACAGTGTCCGGGGAGCTATATGTCCAGCGAATACGCCAAACAGCTCGGGGCCAAGCTCCGGGCCATCCGCACCCAGCAGGGCCTTTCCCTCCACGGTGTCGAGGAGAAGTCCCAGGGTCGCTGGAAGGCCGTGGTGGTCGGTTCGTACGAGCGCGGTGACCGTGCCGTGACCGTGCAGCGTCTGGCCGAGTTGGCCGATTTCTATGGCGTCCCGGTGCAGGAGCTCCTGCCGGGCACCACGCCGGGCGGCGCCGCCGAGCCGCCGCCGAAGCTGGTCCTGGACCTGGAGCGGCTGGCCACTGTGCCCGCCGAGAAGGCCGGCCCGCTGCAGCGCTACGCGGCCACGATCCAGTCCCAGCGCGGCGACTACAACGGCAAGGTGCTCTCGATCCGCCAGGACGACCTGCGCACACTCGCCGTCATCTACGACCAGTCCCCCTCGGTCCTCACCGAGCAGCTGATCAGCTGGGGTGTCCTGGACGCGGACGCGCGCCGCGCCGTGGCCACCCACGAAGACGCCTGAGTCGCCCCAGACCTCAGCAGAAACGTGCCGCCGGGGTGGCTGGAACTGTACGGTTCCGGCCGCCCCGGCGGCTTTCTGCGCTCCTGACAGGGCGCCTGGGTACCGAGTCGGGGGGGGGGGGGGGGGGGGGGGGGGGGGGGGGGGGGGGGGGGGGGGGGGGGGC
>NZ_JAJSZC010000073.1:0-33463 GCF_036815105.1 Streptomyces sp. IBSBF 3136 | reverse complement strand
CCCCGGCCCCGGCCCCGAGCCGGAGACCCGCCCCGAGACGGCTGAGACGCCACGACTTCGCCGAGACTGGGGGCATGAACTCAGCACAGGCAGACGCCTATCTCCGCCGGCTCGGGTCCGCCCGCCCGCAGCGCCCCACCACCGAGGCCCTGCGCGAGCTGCACCTGCGCCATCTGCGGACCGTGCCCTTCGAGAACCTGTCGATCCACCTCGGCGAGGAGATCGTGCTGGAGGAGAAGCGGCTGCTGGACAAGGTGGTCGAGGGACGGCGGGGCGGGTTCTGCTACGAACTCAACGGCGCGTTCGGGGCATTGCTCACCGCCCTCGGCTTCGAGGTCCGGCTGCTCGCGGCACGGGTCCACGGCGACGGCGGAAGGCTCGGCATCCCCTACGACCACCTCGCGCTGCGGGTGCGGACGGCGGACGGCGGCGACTGGCTCGCCGACGTCGGGTTCGGGGCGCACAGTCACTGGCCGCTGGCCTTCGCGGAGCGCGGCGAGCAGCCGGACCCCGGCGGGGTGTTCCGGCTGGCGGAGGCCGGCCCCGACGACGCCGGGGTGCTCGGCGGCGGCGAGGCGGACGCGGCCGGCGGCGCGGACCTGGACGTCGTGCGGGACGGCAGGCCGCAGTACCGGCTGGAGACACGGCCGCGCGCCCTCGGGGACTTCGCGGCGGGCGCCTGGTGGCACAGCACCTCGCCGCAGTCCCACTTCACCCGCTCCCTGGTGTGTTCGCGGGTGACGGAGGACGGCGGGCGGATCACCCTCGCCGGGCGGGCGCTGACGACGACGGCGGCCGACGGGCGGAAGGAGACGCGGGAACTGGGCACGGACGAGGAGGTGCTGTCGGTCTACCGGGACCGGTTCGGCATCGGGCTCGACCGGGTACCGGCCGTCGCTCCCCGGCCGCGTTCGTGATGCACGGGTGTCGCAGAATGGCCCGGTGAGCGAAGTGAGACACGTGCTGGTGCTGCCCGACCGCGATGCCGCCGAGCAGGCGGCGGAGGCGCTCGGCGAGCGCTTCGGCGTCGACGAGGAGCCCCAGCTCGTCCGGGACGCGCTGGCCGGTGAGGACGACGCGGAGGACGCCCAGTGGCTGTTGGTCCTGCACGACGAGCGCGGCAGCCTGGACCCGTCCGAACTGGACGCGTTCGCCGGGGAGTGGGACGGCTGGCGCGAGGAGCCGTGACCCCGGGACGGGCTGCGGGAGCCGCTTCGCTGTCAGTGCCGCGTGGGATGCTGTAGGCGATGGCCAGGAAGACTGCGAACGACGACCCTCTCGCCCCCGTGACCCTCGCCGTGGGCCAGGAGGAGCTGCTGCTCGACCGTGCCGTGCGGGAGGTGGTGGCCGCCGCGCGGGCCGCGGACGCCGACACCGACGTACGGGACCTGACTTCGGACCAGGTGCAGCCCGGCACGCTCGCCGAGCTGACGAGCCCCTCGCTCTTCGCCGAGCGCAAGGTCGTGGTCGTGCGCAACGCGCAGGACCTGTCGGCCGACACGGTCAAGGACGTGAAGGCGTACCTCGGCTCGCCCGCCGAGGAGATCACCCTGGTGCTGCTGCACGCGGGCGGCGCGAAGGGCAAGGGACTGCTGGACGCCGCGCGCAAGGCGGGGGCGCGGGAGGTGGCCTGTCCGAAGATGACCAAGCCGGCGGACCGGCTGGCGTTCGTGCGCGGGGAGTTCCGCGGGCTGGGGCGGTCGGCGACGCCCGAGGCGTGCCAGGCGCTGGTCGACGCGATCGGCAGTGACCTGCGCGAGCTGGCCTCGGCGGCGGCGCAGCTCGTCGCCGACGTCGAGGGGACGATCGACGAGGCCGTCGTCGGGCGCTACTACACCGGCCGGGCCGAGGCATCCAGTTTCACGGTCGCCGACCGGGCGGTGGAGGGCCGGACGGCGGAGGCCCTGGAGGCGCTGCGGTGGTCGCTGGCCACCGGGGTGGCCCCCGTGATGATCACCAGCGCGCTCGCCCAGGGTGTGCGGGCGATCGGGAAGCTGTCCTCGGCGCGCGGCGGCCGGCCCGCCGACCTGGCCCGTGAGCTGGGGATGCCGCCGTGGAAGATCGACCGGGTGCGCCAGCAGATGCGGGGCTGGACACCGGACGGGGTGGCCGTGGCCCTGCGGGCGGTCGCGGAGGCCGACGCGGGGGTGAAGGGCGGCGGCGACGACCCCGAGTACGCCTTGGAGAAGGCGGTCGTGACCATCGCGCGGGCGGCGCGGTCCCGGGGGCGGGGCTGAGCCGCCCGGCGCTGTGATCCAGTCGCCCCGCGTCCGTCGGCGAGGAGAATCGGAGCTGTCAGCCGCACCTCGCCGACGCGTGGAAAGGTGGCGATCGCCATGGCTGAACACCCGCACGCGAGCCTCGTCCGCAAGGGGTACGACGCCTTCCTCCGCGTCGACATGGACGCCCTGCGCGGGCTGATGACGGCCGACGTCACGCACCATGTGCCCGGCAGGCACCCGTTGTCCGGGGACTTCAAGGGGCAGGACGCGGTCATCGGCATGTACAAGCGGCTCTTCCAGGAGACCGGTGGCAGCTTCCGCGCCGACCTGCGCGGTGTGTTCGTCGACGGCCGGGGGCATGCGGTGGCCCTGCACCACATCACCGCGGAGCGCGAGGGCAGGCGTCATCACGAGGACGGCTGCCTGGTCCTGCGGATCGTCGGGGACAAGATCACCGACATCGACGAGTGCGTACCGGACCTCGGCAGGAACGACGACTTCTGGGCCTGAGGCGGTCGCGACGCGGGGAGCATGCCGAAGGCCCCGGCGTCCACCCTGGGGAAGGGAGGGCACCGGGGCCTTCGGACCAAGCTGCCGGATCCGCGCCCGCGTGGCGAACGCAGGCCGCGCGCGGATCCTGGGGTGCCGGTCGGGAGCGGATGAGAGAGGGCCCGCTCTGGGTCCTTCCGGCGATCAGATCAGAAAGGGTTTCAGCCCTTGAGCGCGACGACCTTGGAAGCAAGCGCCGACTTCTTGTTGGCGGCCTGGTTCTTGTGGATGACGCCCTTGGAGACGGCCTTGTCGAGCGCACGCGCGGCAGCGCGCTGCAGCTCGGTGGCCTTCTCGACGTCACCCGCGGCAGCGGCCTCGCGGGCCTTGCGGATCGCGGTCTTCAGGGAGGACTTGACGGCCTTGTTGCGCTGCCGAGCCTTCTCGTTGGTCTTGATCCGCTTGATCTGGGACTTGATGTTCGCCACGAAGGAGCCTTTTCAGGTTCAGGCACGGGGCCGCTCGGGTCCCGTACCGGTGATCCAAAATTTCTCGGACGTGCCTCGTGCTGAGAGGGCATGAGGCACAGCCATCTACAGTACCAGTGGCCCTGCGAGCGGCCCAAAACGGTCCCCGGTCCCGCCGCGTGGGACCATGGAGACTACGTATCGATCCGACCCGAGGCATAAGGCGCCTCAAGAGACAGGACCCTGCGTGCCCGCGACCCCTAACCATGCCCCCGAGCCGAGCCGTACCGACCCGGCGCTGATCCGCAATTTCTGCATCATCGCGCACATCGACCACGGCAAGTCCACGCTCGCCGACCGGATGCTCCAGCTGACCGGTGTGGTCGAGCAGCGGCAGATGCGTGCTCAGTACCTCGACCGTATGGACATCGAGCGCGAGCGCGGCATCACGATCAAATCCCAGGCGGTGCGTCTGCCCTGGGCCCCGACCGAGGGCCCCGACCAGGGCACGGCCCACATCCTCAACATGATCGACACCCCGGGGCACGTCGACTTCACCTATGAGGTCTCGCGGTCGCTGGCCGCCTGCGAGGGGACCATCCTCCTCGTCGACGCCGCCCAGGGCATCGAGGCGCAGACCCTCGCCAACCTCTACCTGGCGATGGAGAACGACCTCACGATCATCCCCGTACTGAACAAGATCGACCTGCCGGCCGCGCAGCCGGAGAAGTTCGCCGAGGAGCTGGCGAACCTGGTCGGCTGCGACCCGGAGGATGTGCTCAAGGTCTCCGCGAAGACCGGTCTCGGCGTCGACGCGCTGCTGAACAGGGTCGTCAAGGAGATCCCGGCGCCGGTCGGTGTCGCCGACGCGCCCGCCCGCGCGATGATCTTCGACTCGGTCTACGACTCCTACCGCGGTGTCGTGACGTACGTGCGTGTGATCGACGGCCAGCTCAACAGGCGCGAGCGCATCCGGATGATGTCGACGGGCGCCACGCACGAGCTGCTGGAGATCGGCGTCACCTCGCCCGAGATGCTGCCGGCCGACGGGCTCGGGGTCGGTGAGGTGGGCTACCTCATCACCGGTGTGAAGGACGTCCGCCAGTCGAAGGTCGGTGACACCGTCACCAGCCAGGCCAAGGGCGCCACCGAGGCGCTCGGCGGTTACAAGGACCCGAAGCCGATGGTCTTCTCGGGTCTGTACCCGCTGGACGGCTCGGACTACCCCGAGCTGCGCGAGGCCCTGGACAAGCTCCAGCTGAACGACGCGGCGCTGGTCTACGAGCCGGAGACGTCCGCGGCTCTCGGCTTCGGCTTCCGCGTCGGCTTCCTCGGCCTGCTGCACCTGGACGTGATCCGGGAGCGGCTGGAGCGCGAGTTCGGGCTCGACCTGATCGCGACCGCGCCGAACGTGGTCTACCGCGTGCTCATGGAGGACGGGACCGAGCACACGGTCACCAACCCCAGCGAGTTCCCCGAGGGCAAGATCAACGAGGTGTACGAGCCGGTCGTGCGCGCCACCATCCTGGCGCCGACCGAGTTCATCGGCTCGATCATGGAGCTGTGCCAGACCAGGCGCGGCACCCTGCTCGGCATGGACTACCTCTCCGAGGACCGGGTCGAGATCCGCTACACCCTCCCGCTCGCGGAGATCGTCTTCGACTTCTTCGACCAGCTGAAGTCCAAGACCCGCGGTTACGCCTCCCTGGACTACGAGCCCACCGGCGAGCAGACGTCGAGCCTGGTCAAGGTCGACATCCTGCTGCACGGCGACAAGGTGGACGCGTTCTCGGCGATCACGCACAAGGACGCGGCGTACGCGTACGGCGTGCGGCTCGTCGCCAAGCTGCGCGAGCTCATCCCGCGGCAGGCCTTCGAGGTGCCGATCCAGGCCGCCATCGGCTCCCGGGTGATCGCCCGCGAGACCATCCGCGCCATCCGCAAGGACGTCCTCGCCAAGTGCTACGGCGGTGACATCTCCCGTAAGCGGAAGCTGCTGGAGAAGCAGAAGGAAGGCAAGAAGCGGATGAAGATGGTGGGTTCCGTGGAGGTTCCGCAGGAGGCCTTCATCGCGGTGCTCTCCAGCGATGACAGCGCGGGTTCGGCCAAGAGCAAGAAGTAACCAAGGGTAACAGCGGGGTGCGTCCGCATTCCGGGCATCCGGGGGTCCGTCGTACGAAAGTGCGGCGGGCCCCTACGCGTGCGTAGCGTCGCTGTGCGTGGAAAGAGACAGCCGATGCCCCTTACGCAGCGGGCGGTCGCGCCTTACTCTGATCCCCTGCTCGATAGTTACTCGCGAGTTAAACAAGCGCGCGAACCCCACCGTGAGTCAACCCAGCCGCACCGAGTCAGCCGCACCGTCGCGGGCCCCGGAGGATGTCGTGAGCGACACACAGACCCTGATCGAGAACCGTCCGCCGTCCGTCGCGGCCCTCTTCCTTGAGCGCGTGGCGGCCACACCGGACGCCGAGGCCTACCGCTACCCCCTGCCCTCCACCGGACCGGGCCCCGACGACTGGAAGTCGCTGAGCTGGGGCGAGGCGGCGCAGCGGGTGTACGCGATCGCGGCCGGCCTGATCGAACTGGGCCTCGGACCGGAGCAGCGGGTGGCCCTGGCGTCCTCCACCCGTGTCGAGTGGATCCTCGCCGACCTCGGCATCATGTGCGCGGGCGGCGCCACCACCACCGTCTACCCGCAGACCAACGCCGACGAGTCGGCGTTCATCCTCGCCGACTCCGAGAGCCGGGTGCTGATCGCCGAGGACGCGGCCCAGGTCGCCAAGGCGGTGGAGAAGCGCGCCGAGCTGCCCGCCCTGACCAAGGTCGTCGTCATCGACCCGGCCGGCGTCGAGACGGACGACTGGGTGACCACGCTCACCGAGCTGGAGCAGCGCGGCACCGCCTACCTGGAGAAGCACCCCGAGCTGATCAAGGAGCGGGTCGGCGCGATCACCAGGGACCAGCTCGCGACCCTCATCTACACCTCCGGCACCACCGGCCGTCCCAAGGGGGTCAGGCTTCCGCACGACAACTGGTCGTACATGGCGAAGGCCATCGCGGGGACCGGCCTGGTCACCGTGGACGACGTGCAGTACCTGTGGCTGCCGCTCGCCCACGTCTTCGGCAAGGTGCTCACCTCCGGCCAGATCGAGGTCGGCCACGTCACGGCCGTCGACGGCCGCGTCGACAAGATCATCGAGAACCTGCCGGTGGTGCAGCCGACGTACATGGCGGCCGTGCCCCGGATCTTCGAGAAGGTCTACAACGGCGTCGCGGCCAAGGCCCGCGAGGGCGGCGCGGCCAAGTACAGGATCTTCCAATGGGCCGCCGAGGTCGCCCGCGAGTACGCCAAGGTCACCCAGGACAACTTCCGCCGCACCGGCACCGCCACGGCACCGTTCGGGCTCGCCGCCAAGCACAAGGTCGCCGACACCCTCGTCTACGCCAAGCTCCGCGAGGCCTTCGGCGGCCGGCTGCGCGCCTGTGTCTCCGGCGCCTCCGCGCTCTCGCCCGAGATCGGCTACTTCTTCGCCGGCGCCGGCATCCACATCCTGGAGGGCTACGGCCTCACCGAGTCCTCCGCGGCCTCCTTCGTCAACCCGGGCGAGGCGTACCGCACCGGCACGGTCGGCAAGCCGCTGCCCGGCACCGAGGTCCGCATCGCCGACGACGGCGAGATCCTGCTGCGCGGCCCCGGCATCATGGACGGCTACCACCAGCAGCCCGAGAAGACCGCCGAGGTGCTGGAGTCGGACGGCTGGTTCCACACCGGCGACATCGGTGAGCTGTCGCCCGACGGCTACCTGCGCATCACCGACCGCAAGAAGGACCTCATCAAGACCTCCGGCGGCAAGTACGTCGCCCCCGCCGAGGTCGAGGGCCAGTTCAAGGCGGTGTGCCCCTACGTCTCCAACATCCTGGTGCACGGCGCCGACCGGAACTACTGCACCGCCCTGATCGCCCTCGACGAGCCCTCGATCCTGCAGTGGGCCAAGGACAACGGCCTCGAGGGCCGGTCCTACGCCGAGGTCGTGGCCGCGCCGCAGACCGTCGAGCTGGTCGACGGCTACGTCAAGGAGCTCAACGAGGGCCTGCAGCGCTGGCAGACCATCAAGAAGTTCCGGCTGCTGCCGCGCGACCTCGACGTGGAGCACGGCGAGATCACGCCGAGCCTGAAGCTGAAGCGGCCCGTCGTCGAGCGGGAGTACAAGGCGCTGATCGACGAGATGTACGCGGGCACGCGGGAGGCCTGAACCGGCCGACCGGTCCCGGAGGCCACCCGGCCCTCCGGGACCGGCGCATGCCCGGAACGGATGAAAAGGCCGCACCGGTCCGTGTCGCCGCGGGAGCGGCCGTATGGTGGCTTTCCGCTCATTTTCCGACCGCCTTCGAGCACACCCGTAGCACAGTTCTCACGGGCGGCTGTCCACTTCGGTAACTCACCGCTTAGGCGCCGGGCCTGTCTGTCACCCTGGCCGCATGGACATGGCGGCGATACCGACGCAGCGGGAGACGGACTCCCGGGCCTGTGACGCGCCCGCGCACCCCGGCGCGGGTCCCCGCGCCCGGGGGCGTGCCACCCTGCCCGGCAGCCCCCTCGCGCCCGGCTCCGCCCGTGCCCTGGTGCGCGCCGCGTTCGCCGAGTGGGCCGACCAGGGGCTCACCGAGCCCGCGAACTCCGCCCGGCTGGCCGAGGACGCCATGGCCGTCGTCAGCGAACTCGTCACCAACGCCGTCCTGCACGCGGGCACCGAGGTGGTGGTCGACTGGCGCCTGGAGGAGACCGGCGCGTTCGTCGTCGAGGTGGGCGACCAGCACCCGGCCCGCGCCCCGCGCGACCCCGCCGGCGGCGAGCCGCCCCGCGAGGCGTCCGAACAAGGGCGCGGTCTGCGCCTGGTCGCCACGCTCGCCGAGTCCTGGGGCGTCACCTACCGCACCGACGCCAAGACGGTGTGGGCACGGTTGCCCGCCGGCGGCCGGCGCCCCCGCCCACCGGCCGCCGCGCCCGCCCTGGAGACCGCCGAGGCACTCGCCCCCCGCCCGTACGGCACCGCGGACGGCCGGGAGTGGCTGGGCCGGGGCGCGCTGTCCTTCCTCGCCGAGGCCTCCGACCTGCTGGCCGGACAGCTGGACGAGAGCCTGGTCACGGCCCTCACCGGCCAGCTGATCGTGCCCCGGCTGGCCGACTGGTGCGCGGTGTGGCTGGAGGACGAGGCGACCGTGCGCGGCGGCGACGGCAACCCCCCTGCCCGCGTCTGGCACGCCAGCGAGGACCGCGCCGAGGAACTGGCCCGCGCCCTGGAGAAGGAACCGCCGTGCCCGCGGGAGGGCCTCAGGTCCGGTCCCGAGTCCTACCCCTGGCCCGGCGACGCGCTCGGGCCGCGGGGCGCCCACGGCACGGCGCTGGCGTACCGGCTCATCGCGGGCGGCCGCCCGCTGGGCACGCTGGTGATCGGGCGCTGCGCCACCGAGCGCTTCCCGGACGAGGTCACCGGCCTGGTGGAGGACCTCGGCCGCCGGGTGGCCCTCGCCATCGGCGCGGCCCGCCAGTACGCCCGGCAGGCCACCATCAGCGCCGTCCTGCAGCGCGGCCTGCTGCCCGGCGCGGTCGCCGAGATCCCCGGCGTGAGCAGCGCGCTCGTCTACGAGCCCCGCGACCAGGGCGGCCCGAGCGGCGACTTCTACGACCTGTTCCCGGCGGGCGACGGCCGCTGGTGCTTCGCGGTGGGCGACGTGCAGGGCAAGGGCCCCGAGGCGGCGGTCGTGATCGGGCTCGCACGCCCCTGGCTGCGGCTGCTGGCCCGCGAGGGCTACCGGGTCGCCGACGTCCTCGACCGGCTCAACCAGCTCCTGCTGGACGACGCCACCGAGGCCGCCGACGCGGCCGCCCGCGCACTGGTCGCCGCCGGCGCCCGTCCCCTGGTCGCCGGGGACAGCCCCCAGACCCGCTTCCTGTCGCTCCTCTACGGCGAGCTGACCCCGCACGACGGCGGCGTCCGCTGCACGCTCGCCTCCGCCGGACACCCCCTGCCGCTGCACCTGCGCCCCGACGGCGAGGTGCGCACCGCCGCCCGCCCGCAGACCCTGCTCGGCGTGGTGGAGGACGAGACGTACACCAGCGAGACCGTCGAGCTCGCGCCCGGCGACAGCCTGCTGTGCGTCACCGACGGCGTCACCGAGCGCCGCTCCGGCTCCCGCCAGTTCGACGACGGCGACGGGCTGGCACGGGCACTGTCCGGCTGCGCGGGGCTGAGCGCCGAGCTGATCGCCGAAAGGATCCGCCGCCTGGTGCACGAGTTCGGCGGCGGCCTGCCCGAGGACGACATGGCTCTGCTGGTGCTCCAGGCCGGGTGACCGCCGCCGTACGGGACAATGGGGTACATGCCTTCCGCACTTCCCGACGGCGAGCCCGTCCCCACCGACGGCGCGCTGCCCGCCGCCGCGCTCGCCGGCGCGGCCGAGCGCCCTCTCGGCTTCTACCTGCACGTCCCGTACTGCGCCACCCGCTGCGGCTACTGCGACTTCAACACCTACACCGCGTCCGAGCTGCGCGGCACGGGCGGGGTACTGGCGTCCCGGGACAACTACGCGGACACCCTGACCGACGAGGTCCGGCTGGCGCGGAAGGTGCTCGGCGACGACCCGCGCGAGGTCCGGACGGTGTTCGTCGGCGGCGGTACGCCGACGCTGCTGGCCGCCGGCGACCTCGTCCGGATGCTGGCCGCCGTGCGCGACGAGTTCGGCCTGGCGCCGGACGCCGAGATCACCACCGAGGCGAACCCGGAGTCGGTGGACCCGGCATACCTCGCCACACTCCGGGAGGGCGGCTTCAACCGGATCTCCTTCGGCATGCAGAGCGCGCGGCGGCACGTGCTGAGCGTCCTGGACCGCACCCACACCCCGGGCCGCCCCGAGGCGTGCGTGGCGGAGGCGAGGGCGGCGGGCTTCGAGCACGTCAACCTCGACCTGATCTACGGCACCCCCGGCGAGTCCGACGACGACTGGCGGGCCTCCCTGGACGCGGCGATCGGCGCCGGCCCCGACCACGTCAGCGCCTACGCCCTCATCGTCGAGGAGGGCACCCAGCTCGCCCGCCGCATCCGTCGGGGCGAGGTCCCGATGACGGACGACGACGTGCACGCCGACCGCTACCTGATCGCCGAGGAGACCCTGTCGGCGGCGGGCTTCGAGTGGTACGAGGTCTCCAACTGGGCCACCTCCGACGCCGGGCGCTGCCTGCACAACGAGCTGTACTGGCGGGGCGCGGACTGGTGGGGCGCGGGCCCCGGGGCCCACTCGCACGTGGGCGGCGTGCGCTGGTGGAACGTCAAGCACCCGGGCGCCTACGCGGCGGCCCTGGCGTCGGGCCGCTCCCCGGGCGCGGGCCGCGAACTGCTCTCCGACGAGGACCGCCGGGTGGAGCGGATCCTGCTCGAACTGCGGCTGAGCGAGGGCGTCCCGCTCTCCCTGCTCAAGGAAGCGGGCCTCGCGGCCGCCCGCCGCGCCCTGACCGACGGCCTCCTCCAGCAGACCCCCTACACCGAGGGCCGAGCCGCCCTGACCCTGCGGGGCCGCCTGCTGGCGGACGCGGTGGTGCGGGACCTGGTGGACTGACCGGCCGGCCTACAGGGCCGTCAAGCCCCGCCGCCGGCCGTGACGAAGTCGATCAGTTCCTCCACGCGGCCCAGCAGTTCCGGCTCCAGGTCCTTGTAGGAGCGCACCCCGGACAGGATGCGCTGCCAGGCGGCGCCCGTGTTCTCGGGCCAGCCCAGTGCCCGGCAGACGCCCGTCTTCCAGTCCTGGCCGCGCGGTACCCGGGGCCAGCCGGGGATGCCCACGGAGGACGGCTTCACCGCCTCCCAGACGTCGATGTACGGGTGGCCGACCACCAGCGCGTGCTCGCTCGTCACCGACTCGGCGATCCGCCACTCCTTGGTGCCCGGCACCAGGTGGTCCACCAGCACGCCGAGGCGGGCGTCGGGCCCGGGCGCGAACTCGGCGACGATCGCCGGCAGGTCGTCCACGCCCTCCAGGTACTCCACGACCACGCCCTCGATGCGCAGGTCGTCGCCCCACACCTTCTCCACCAGCTCGGCGTCGTGCCGGCCCTCGACGTAGATGCGGCCCGCGCGGGCCACCCGGGCCCGGGCCCCGGGGACGGCCACCGAACCGGACGCCGTCCGGGTGGGCCGCGGGGGAGCGGCGGCCGGCCGTACGAGGGTGACCGCCCGGCCCTCCAGCAGGAAACCGCGGGGCTCCAGCGGGAACACCCGGTGCTTGCCGAACCGGTCCTCCAGCGTCACCGTGCCCGCCTCGCAGCGGATCACCGCGCCGCAGAACCCGGTACCGGCCTCCTCCACCACCAGACCCGGCTCCGCCGCGACCTCCGGGACGGGCTTCGGCTTCTTCCACGGCGGGGTCAGGTCGGCGGAGTACTGGCGCATTCGAGTGACGATAGGAGAAGCCGCGGCCGGGGGCTCACGACACGCCGAAACGCGCCGCCAGCTCGTCGCGCTGGCGCCGTACGAACGCCGCGTCCACCACCGCACCGTGACCGGGCACGTACAGCGCGTCCTCGCCGCCCAGGGCCAGCAGCCGGTCGAGCGCGGCCGGCCACCGCGACGGCACGGCGTCCGGGCCCGCCTGGGGCGCGCCGGACTCCTCCACCAGATCGCCGCAGAAGACCACCTCGGGCGAGCCGGGGACCAGCACCGCCAGGTCGTGCGCGGTGTGCCCCGGCCCCACGTTGGCCAGCAGCGCCTGCCGGCCGTCCCCGAGGTCCAGCGTCAGCTCGCCGGAGACCGGGTGCCGGGGCGCCCCGGCGGCCAGCGTGTCCGCCGCCTCCTCCGCGTCCGCCACCGGCAGGCCGTTGCGGACCGCGTCCAGGCGCAGCTCCTCGCGGCCGCGGGCCAACACCGCCTCCGCCCCCACCGCCGCGTACACCTCGGCCCCGGCGAACGCGGCCGTGCCGAAGACGTGGTCGAAGTGGGGGTGGGTGAGCGCGAGATGGGTCACACGGCGGCCGGTGAGGCGCTCGGCGCACTCCCGCAGCCGGGCGCCCTCGGCCAGGCTCGACCCGGCGTCCACCATCAGCGCCCTGCCGTGCCCGACCACCAGGCCCGCGGTGCAGTCCCAGCCGGGCAGCCGGCACCTGCCGATCCCGTCGGCCAGCCGCTCCCACCCCAGCTCTTCCCAAGTCACCGTCATACCGCGACGCTAGCGGTACGACCCCGTACGGCAGGACCGACCTTGCCCAGTGAGTACCCCACGGCCGTACACTGGGCCGGGGATGGCTGGCACTCGGACACGCAGAGTGCCAGGTGGACCACTCGAAGGTCCCAGGGGACGACATGCTGGAGGTGCGCGCGGATGCTGAGTGAACGCAGGCTCGAGGTGCTGCGCGCCATCGTCCAGGACTACGTGGGCACCGAGGAGCCGGTGGGCTCGAAGGCGCTCACCGAGCGGCACAACCTCGGCGTCTCCCCGGCGACCGTGCGCAACGACATGGCGGCCCTGGAGGACGAGGGCTACATCGCACAGCCGCACACCAGCGCCGGGCGCATCCCCACCGACAAGGGCTACCGGCTGTTCGTGGACAAGCTCGCGGGCGTCAAGCCGATGACCGGGCCCGAGCGCCGGGCCATCCAGAACTTCCTCGAGGGCGCCGTCGACCTCGACGACGTCGTGGCCCGCACGGTCAGGCTGCTCGCACAGCTCACCCGGCAGGTCGCCGTGGTGCAGTACCCGTCCCTGACCCGGTCCACCGTCCGGCACGTGGAGCTGCTCTCACTCGCGCCCGCGCGGGTGATGCTCGTGCTGATCACGGACACCGGCCGGGTCGAGCAGCGGATGGTCGACTGCCCGGCGCCCTTCGGCGAGGCCTCCCTCGCCGACCTCAGGGCGCGGCTGAACAGCCGGGTCGCCGGCCGCCGGTTCAGTGATGTGCCGCGTCTGGTCGAGGACCTGCCCGAGGCCTTCGAGGCCGAGGATCGCGGTACGGTCTCCACCGTGCTCTCCACCCTGCTGGAGACACTGGTCGAGGAGAACGAGGAGCGGTTGATGATCGGCGGCACCGCCAATCTCACCCGTTTCGGACATGACTTCCCCCTCACGATCCGGCCCGTCCTGGAGGCTCTTGAGGAGCAGGTCGTGCTCCTCAAGCTCCTGGGCGAGGCGAAGGATCCGGGCGTGATGGTGCGCATCGGGCACGAGAACGCCCATGAGGGACTCAACTCCACCTCCGTGGTGTCGGTCGGCTACGGTTCGGGCGGCGAGGCGGTTGCCAAGCTCGGCGTGGTCGGACCGACCCGCATGGACTATCCGGGAACGATGGGAGCGGTACGCGCAGTGGCACGGTACGTCGGACAGATCCTGGCGGAGTCGTAGGTGGCCACGGACTACTACGCCGTTCTCGGCGTGCGCCGCGACGCGTCGCAGGATGAGATCAAGAAGGCGTTCCGTCGGCTCGCGCGCGAGCTGCACCCGGACGTCAACCCCGATCCGAAGACCCAGGAGCGGTTCAAGGAGATCAACGCCGCTTACGAGGTGCTGTCGGACCCGCAGAAGAAGCAGGTCTACGACCTCGGCGGCGACCCGCTCTCCCAGTCGGGCGGCGCGGGCGCGGGCGGCTTCGGCGCCGGTGGCTTCGGCAACTTCTCCGACATCATGGACGCGTTCTTCGGCACGGCGTCGCAGCGCGGCCCGCGCTCGCGCACCAGGCGCGGCCAGGACGCCATGATCCGCATCGAGATCGAGTTGGACGAGGCGGCCTTCGGGACGACCAAGGACATCCAGGTCGACACGGCGATCGTCTGCAACACCTGCAACGGCGAGGGCGCGGCGCCGGGCACCACCGCCCAGACGTGTGACATGTGCCGCGGCCGCGGCGAGGTCTCCCAGGTGACCCGGTCCTTCCTCGGCCAGGTCATGACCTCCCGCCCCTGCCCCCAGTGCCAGGGCTTCGGCACGGTCGTGCCGACCCCGTGCCCGGAGTGCGCGGGCGACGGCCGGATCCGCTCCCGCCGCACGCTGACGGTGAAGATCCCGGCCGGTGTCGACAACGGCACCCGGATCCAGCTCGCCGGCGAGGGCGAGGTCGGCCCCGGCGGCGGTCCGGCCGGCGACCTCTACGTCGAGATCCACGAGCTGCCGCACTCGACCTTCCAGCGGCGCGGCGACGACCTGCACTGCACGGTCACCATCCCGATGACCGCGGCGGCCCTCGGCACCAAGGTGCCGCTGGAGACCCTGGACGGCATGGAGGAGGTCGACATCAGGCCCGGCACCCAGTCCGGCCAGTCGATCCCGCTGCACAACCGGGGCGTCACGCATCTGCGCGGCGGCGGCCGGGGTGACCTCATCGTGCACGTCGAGGTCACCACGCCGACCAAGCTCGACCCCGAGCAGGAGCGGCTGCTGCGCGAGCTGGCGAAGCTCCGCGGGGAGGAGCGACCCCAGGGCCAGTTCCAGCCAGGGCAGCAGGGCCTGTTCTCGCGGCTGAAGGACGCCTTCAACGGGCGCTGACGCCGGCCGGCGCGGCGGTCGGGACCCGGTCCCGGACCGCCGCCCGAGCGGCGGCCGGACCCGCGGCCGACGGCGGTGCGCACGGGGTGCCGCACAGAGTGCTCAGGCCCCCTGTGCCACTGGCCTATGCCGCGGGAAGCCCGGATTCGGACTTGTTCGAGGGACGTGGCAACATGCGGTCATGTCCTCCGCACTGACCGATCTCTTTCCACTTCCGATCGTGCAGGCCCCCATGGCGGGCGGTGTCTCCGTCCCGCAGCTCGCGGCCGCCGTGTCCGAGGCGGGCGGTCTCGGGTTCCTCGCCGCCGGGTACAAGACCGCCGACGGCATGTACCAGGAGATCAAGCAGCTGCGAGGGCTCACGGCCCGCCCGTTCGGCGTGAACCTCTTCATGCCCCAGCCCGAGTACGCGGAGTCGGGCGCGGTGGAGGTCTACGCGCACCAGCTCGCCGGTGAGGCCGCCTGGTACAAGACCGAGCTGGGCGATCCGGACAGCGGACGCGACGACGGCTACGACGCCAAGCTCGCCGTCCTCCTCGACAACCCGGTGCCGGTGGTCTCCTTCCACTTCGGCGTGCCGGCCCGGGACGTCCTCGACGCGCTGCGCCGGGCCGGGACCCTCACCCTGGTCACCGCCACCACCGCCGAGGAGGCCGCCGCCGTCGAGCGGGCCGGGGCGGACGCGGTGATCGCGCAGGGCGTGGAGGCGGGCGGCCACCAGGGCACCCACCGGGACCTCGCGGAGAACGACGGCTCCGGCATCGGACTGCTCTCGCTGGTCGCACAGGTCCGCGAGACCGTGCGCATCCCGGTCGTCGCCGCCGGCGGCATCATGCGCGGCGCCCAGATCGCCGCCGTCCTCGCGGCGGGCGCGAGCGCGGCCCAGATCGGCACCGCGTTCGTCGCCACCCCCGAGTCCGGCGCCCCCGCCCAGCACAAGCAGGCGCTGACCGACCCGCTGTTCACGCGCACCGAGCTGACCCGGGCTTTCTCCGGCCGGCCGGCGCGCGCCCTGGTCAACCGCTTCCTGCGCGAGCACGGCCCCTACGCCCCGGCCGCGTACCCCGAGATCCACCATCTGACCTCGCCGCTGCGCAAGGCCGCCGCGAAGGCAGGGGACGCCCAGGGCATGGCCCTGTGGGCCGGCCAGGGCCACCGGATGGCCCGCGAGCTGCCCGCCGGGGAACTGGTGCGGGTGCTGGCGGCCGAACTCGCCGCGGCCGGGACAGCGTTGTCGGGCCCGGCCGGCACGGGAGGTGACGGGCGATGACGGCCCCGGTCTTCGTCGTCGAGCACTTCGGTGCGGACGGCGACCGCTACGTCCTGGACGGCCCGGAAGGCCGCCACGCGGTCTCGGTCAAGCGGCTCCAGCCGGGCGAGCAGGTCGTCCTCACCGACGGCGCCGGACGCCACGCCGTGTGCGAGGTGATCGGCGCCGAGGGCAAGGACCGGCTGATCGTCCGCCTGGGCTCCGTGGCCGAGGAACCGGAGCCCTCTCCGCGCATCACCGTCGTCCAGGCCCTGCCCAAGGGCGACCGCGGCGAGGTCGCCGTCGAGACCATGACCGAGGTCGGCGTCGACGCCGTCGTGCCCTGGCAGGCGGCCCGCTGCATCACCCAGTGGCGGGGCGACCGGGGGCTGAAGGCCCTCGGCAAGTGGCGGGCCACCGCCCGGGAGGCCGGCAAGCAGTCCCGCCGGGTCCGCTTCCCCGAGATCGCGGACGCGGCCACCACCAAGCAGGTCGCCGCGCTTCTCGCCGGAGCCGACTTCGCCGCCGTGCTGCACTCCGACTTCGAGCACGGCAGCGCGCCGCTCGCCACCGCCGAACTCCCCGAGCGGGGCGAGATCGTGCTGGTCGTCGGGCCCGAAGGCGGAGTCTCCCGCGACGAGTTGGCACTCTTCGAGGAGGCGGGTGCCCGCGCCTTCGTGCTCGGCCCCTCCGTCCTGCGCACGTCCACCGCCGGCACCGCCGCCGCGGCCCTCCTGCTGGGCCGCACCGGCCGCTGGTCCTGACCCCCGAGGGACACGATGGAACTCGCCCAGATACGGCTCCTCGTCACCGACTTCCCGGCCTGTTACCGCTTCTACGCCGAGGTCCTCGGCCTCACCCCGCAGTCCGGGGCGGCCGAGGGCCCGTACGAGAAGTTCAGCCCGCACGCCGGCTCGGCCGGGATCGCCCTCCAGGACCGCGCCATGATGGCCGGCATCCTCGACGAACTGGGCGGCGCCGCCACGGGCCACCGCTCCCTGGTCGTCCTGCGGGTCGACGACCTGGACGCCTACTGCGAGGAGATCGGCTCCCGCGGCGCGACCGTCCTGCACGGGCCCGCCCCGATGACGGACCGCATGCGGGTGGCCCACCTCAAGGACCCGGAGGGGAACATGGTGGAACTCCAGGAGTGGCTTCTGCTGCGCACCTGACGACCGACGGCAGCAGCGCCCACCCGTCCACCTCGCCGCCGGCCCGCTCGCGCGCCCGCACCTCGTCCACGAACGCCCGCACGACGGAGGGCAGGTGCAGATCGGCCGCGTTCCCGTGCTCGTCGATCACGAGCCCGGAGTGGCTGTACGGATCGCTGCCCGCCACCCGGCCCGGTCCGCCCCGGAAGACCAGCCGGGCAGCGGGCCGGTCGGCCCGGCCGTCCCGGTACAGCACCAGTGTCTCCTGGCAGGGGCCGCCGTCGGGACGGTGCCGGTGCCCGACGCGCCACCACCACAGCTCCCCGTCCGGCCCCACCAGTCGTCTGAGTCCGCCTCTCCCGCCCATCACGCCGGCCTACGGCGGCCCGGACCGCACGGGTGCCCACCCGAACGGGTGAGTGGCCGTAAGCGGTCTACCGCCCCGCCCGCACCGGTGGCACGCTGCCCTTCATGGGGGCTTCGAGACGAATCGGACGTGGGCCGCGCCCCACGCGCGCACTGGCCGTGGCGGGGCTCGCGGTGGTCACGGTGGGCCTGGTGACGGCGTGTCAGCCGGGCGATCTCAGCTCGGCCGCGGTGGCGTACACCACCGACAAGACCGCCACCGACGAGCTCAAGCGGCGTCACGTGGACATCAGTTGGCTCACCTGCACCGGCAACTACGGCAGGGGCGGCTACACACCGGGGAGGTCCCCCTCGCCGACCGAGACCACCGTCGTCTCCGTCGACTGCCAGGGGCGGACCAAGGACGGCCGGAAGATCACCGTCACCGGCAAGGTGACGAAGGCCGTCGACGGCGCCTGCGTACGCGGGGACCTCACGGCCCGGGTCGGCGGCAGGCAGGTGTTCCGGGTCAGCGGACTCGGCGACTGCGACGCCACGACGGGCCCGACGTACCGGCCGCCCGTCACCTACCGGCCCACCGGCGGGGAGCCCACCGTCACGGTCACCGTCACCCGGACCCTGTGGTGCAAGGGCGACCCGACCTGCTGGCCCGTGGAGGGCAAGTGATCCGAACCGGGGGCGGGCGCACCCGCCGCTGCGTACAGTGACGGGGTGACTCAGAGCGCTCCGGCAGGATCCTCCGGCTACCTCCGATTCCCCCATCTCCACGACGACTTGGTGACCTTCACCGCCGAGGACGACGTATGGCTGGCGCCCCTGGACGGGGGCCGGGCCTGGCGGGCCGGCGCCGACAACGTGCCGGTGAACCACCCCCGCATCTCGCCCGACGGCACCACCCTCGCGTGGACCTCGACCCGGGACGGCGCCCCCGAGGTGTACGTCGCCCCGGTCGCCGGCGGACCGTCAAGACGGCTGACCTACTGGGGGAGCCTGAAGACCCAGGTGCGCGGCTGGACCCCGGACGGCGAGGTCCTCGCGCTCAGCACCCAGGGCCAGGCGAGCCTGCGCCGCACCTGGGCGCGGGCCGTCCCGCTGGACGGCGGACCGGCCACCACCCTGCCCTACGGACCGGTCGGCGACATCGCCCACGGCCCGCACACGGTACTGCTGTCCGCCCCGATGGGCCGCGAGGCCGCCTGGTGGAAGCGCTACCGGGGCGGCACGGCGGGCAAGCTGTGGATCGACCGCGGCACCGGCGACGCGGAGGGCGCCGGTGAGTTCGTCCGGCTGCACGAGGACCTGGACGGCAACATCGAGTACCCGCTGTGGGTCGGCGACCGGGTGGCGTTCCTCTCCGACCACGAGGGCACCGGGGCGCTGTACTCCTCCCTCGCCGACGGGTCAGACCTGCGGCGCCACACGCCCCTCGGCGGCACCTCCGGCCCCGGCGGGGACGGGAGCGCGGGAGGCTTCTACGCCCGGCACGCCGCCACCGACGGCACCCGGGTCGTCTACTCCAGCGCGGGCGAGCTCTGGCTGCTCGACGACCTCGACGGCGCCGCGCCCCGCCGCCTCGACATCCGCCCCGGCGGCCCGCGCGTCGACCTCCAGCCGTTCCAGGTCGACGCCGCCCGCTGGTTCGGGCACGCGACCCCCGACCACACCGCGCGCGGCAGCGCGGTCGCCGTGCGTGGCACGGTCCACTGGGTCACCCACCGCTCGGGCCCGGCCCGCGCCCTCGCCGCACAGCCCGGCGTGCGCGCCCGGCTCCCGCGCACCTTCCGCACCGACGGCGAGGAGTGGGCGGTGTGGGTGACCGACGCCGAGGGCGAGGACGCCCTGGAGTTCGCGCCCGCCACCGGAGTCGCCCCGGGCGCCACCCCGCGTCGGATCGCCGCCGGGCAGCTCGGCCGCGTCCTGGAACTGGCCATGGCCCCCGACGGCAGCCGGGCCGCCGTGGCCGCCCACGACGGACGGCTGCTGCTGGTCGAGCGGGACAGCGGCGAGGTCCGCGAGGTGGACCGCAGCGATCACGGGGACGTCGGCGACCTCGCCTTCTCCCCCGACTCCGGTTGGCTCGCCTGGTCCCACCCCGGCCCGCGCCCCCTGTGCCAGCTGCGCGTCGCCAACACCACCGACCTGTCGGTCACCGAGGCGACCCCGCTGCGTTTCCAGGACTACGCGCCCGCCTTCACCCCGGACGGCAAGTACCTCGCCTTCCTCTCCAGCCGGTCCTTCGACCCGGTCTACGACGAGCACGTCTTCGACCTGGCCTTCGTGGAGGGCGCCCGACCGCACCTGATCACCCTGGCCGCGACCACGCCCTCCCCGTTCGGCCCGCAGCGGCACGGCCGGCCCTTCGGCACCCCCGACAAGGACGAGACACCCGACAGCGAGGGCACCCCGGTCACCCGCGTCGACCTCGACGGCCTGGCCGAGCGCATCGTTGCCTTCCCGGTCGAGGCCGCCCGCTACTCCAACCTGCGTGCCGCCAGGGACGGCCTGCTCTGGCTGCGCCACCCGGTGCGCGGAGTCCTCGGCGCCTCCCGGGCCACCCCCGACGACCCCGACCCCAAGACCGAGCTGGAGCGGTACGACCTGGCCCAGCAGCGTCTGGAACACCTCGCCGCCGACGCCGACCACTTCGAGGTCAGCGGCGACGGCAAACGGGTGCTGCTGTGGGCCGACGGCCGGCTCAAGGTCGTACCCGCCGACCGGCGGGCCCCGGACGACGAGGACCGGGACTCGAACATCACCGTCGACCTGACCCGGATCCGGCACACCGTCGACCCGGCCGCCGAATGGCGGCAGATGTTCGACGAGACCGGCCGCGTCATGCGGGACAACTTCTGGCGTCCGGACATGGCCGGCGTCGACTGGGACGGCGTGCTGGAGCGCTACCGGCCCGTCCTCGCCCGCCTCGCCACCCACGACGACCTGGTGGACCTGCTGTGGGAGGTGCAGGGCGAACTCGGCACCTCCCACGCCTACGTCACCCCGCGCGGCGGCCGCGGCGGCCGGCCCCGCCAGGGCCTGCTCGGCGCCGACCTCTCCCGCCACCAGGACGGCAGCTGGCGCGTCGACCGTGTCCTGCCCGCCGAGACCTCCGACCCGGACGCCCGCTCCCCGCTCGCCGCGCCCGGTGTCGCCGTGCGCCCCGGGGACGCGATCGTCGCCGTCGGCGGCCGGCCCGTCGACCCGGTGACCGGCCCCGGCCCGCTGCTGACCGGCACGGCGGGCAAGCCGGTCGAGCTGACCGTCTCGCCCGCCGGCGGCGGCGACCCCCGGCACGCCGTGGTCGTCCCCCTCGCCGACGAGGAGCCCCTGCGCTACCACGCCTGGGTCGCCGACCGCCGCGCTCACGTCCACGCCCGGTCCGGCGGCCGCCTCGGCTACCTCCACGTGCCCGACATGCAGGCGCCCGGCTGGGCCCAGATCCACCGCGACCTGCGCGTGGAGGTGGCCCGCGAGGGCCTCGTCGTCGACGTCCGGGAGAATCGCGGCGGCCACACCTCCCAGCTCGTCGTGGAGAAGCTGGCCCGGCGGATCGTCGGCTGGGACGTGCCCCGGGGCATGCGGGCCGAGAGCTATCCGCTGGACGCGCCGCGCGGCCCCGTCGTCGCCGTCGCCAACGAGTTCTCCGGGTCCGACGGCGACATCGTCAACGCGGCGATCCGCGCCCTCGGCATCGGCCCGGTGGTCGGCACCCGCACCTGGGGCGGCGTCATCGGCATCGACAGCCGCTACCGCCTGGTCGACGGCACCCTGATCACCCAGCCCAAGTACGCCTTCTGGCTGGAGGGGTACGGCTGGGGCGTGGAGAACCACGGCGTGGACCCGGACGTGGAGGTGGTCCAGCGCCCGCAGGACTGGGCGGCGGGCCGGGACGCCCAGCTCGACTCGGCGATCGCGCTCGCGCTCGAGGCACTTCAGGAGCGGCCCGCCAAGACCCCGCCGGACCTGCCGGACCTGCCGGCCCGATAAGGCGGGCACCCGACCGACTACCATGCCCCGTACTGATCACCACCGGCGAAAGCGAGCGCAGCGAATGGCGGGAGAGCCGCAGGACGACTGCCTGTTCTGCAAGATCGTCGCGGGTCACATCCCGGCGACCATCGTCCGCGAGACAGAGACCACCGTCGCCTTCCGTGACATAAACCCCCAGGCGCCCACCCACGTCCTGGTGATCCCCAAGGCGCACTACGAGAACGGGGCCGCGCTCGCCGCCGGCGCCCCCCAACTCGCCGCCGACGTGCTCGCCGAGACGCAGGCCGTCGCCGACGAGGAGAAGCTGGACAGCTACCGAGTCGTCTTCAACACCGGCAGCGGCGCGGGCCAGACCGTCTGGCACGCCCACGCGCACGTCCTCGGGGGCCGCGGCCTTCAATGGCCGCCCGGATAACCCGTCATGTCCGTCCGTGAACTGGTGGTCCTCGGCACCGCCAGCCAGGTCCCGACCCGGCACCGCAACCACAACGGCTACCTGCTGCGCTGGGACGGCGAGGGCATCCTGTTCGACCCCGGCGAGGGCACACAGCGGCAGATGCTGCGCGCCGGGGTCGCCGCCCACGACCTCAACCGGATCTGCGTGACGCACTTCCACGGCGACCACTCCCTCGGCCTCGCCGGCGTCATCCAGCGGATCAACCTGGACCGGGTGCCGCACGAGATCAGCGCGCACTACCCGCTCTCGGGGCAGCGCTTCTTCGACCGGCTGCGGTACGCGACCGCCTACCGGGAGACGGTCCACCTCACCGAGGCACCGGTCGCCGGGGACGGCAATCTCGCGGTGACCCCGTCGTACACCCTGGAAGCCCGCAGGCTGTCCCACCCCGTCGAGTCCTACGGCTACCGGCTGACCGAACCCGACGGGCGCCGCATGCTGCCCGACCGGCTGGCCGCGCACGGGATCAAGGGCCCGGACGTCGGCCGCATCCAGCGCGAGGGCCGGCTCGGCGACGTGACGCTGGACGACGTCAGCGAGACGCGGCGCGGGCAGCGGTTCGCGTTCGTCATGGACACCCGGCTGTGCGACGGGGTGCACACGCTCGCCGAGGGCTGCGACCTGCTCGTCATCGAGTCCACCTTCCTCGACGAGGACATCGAGCTGGCCGTCGACCACGGTCATCTGACGGCGAGCCAGGCGGCCGCCGTGGCCCGGGAAGCCGGCGTGCGCCACCTCGTCCTCACCCACTTCAGCCAGCGCTACCCGGACCCCGAGGAGTTCGAGCGGCAGGCGCGCGCCGCCGGGTTCGAGGGCGAGCTGACCGTGGCGCACGACCTCCTGCGCGTGCCGGTTCCGAAGCGGGGATGAGGCGCCGCCGACGCGCCCGGTGAAGCCGCAGGTGGGAGCGTCGTACGATGATCTGATGCCCCTCCCGAAAGCAGAACTGCACCTTCACGTCGAAGGCACCCTGGAGCCCGAGCTGGCCTTCGAGCTGGCAGCCCGCAACGGCGTCGAGCTGCCGTACGCCGACACCGACGAACTGCGCGAGGCGTACCGGTTCAAGGACCTCCAGTCCTTCCTGAACCTGTACTACGAGCTGATGGCCGTCCTGCGCACCGAGCGGGACTTCGAGGACCTGGCCGACGCCTACCTCGCCCGCGCCGCCGCGCAGGGCGTGCGGCACGCGGAGATCTTCTTCGACCCGCAGGCCCACCTCGCCCGGGGCGTGGGCATGGGCACCGTCGTGGACGGGCTGTGGCGGGCGCTCGGCCGCAGCGAGGAGACCCACGGTGTCTCCACCCGGCTGATCATGTGCTTCCTGCGCGACGAGTCCGCCGAGTCGGCGCTGGAGACCCTGGAAGCGGCCCGGCCGTACCTGGACCGGATCACCGGCGTCGGCCTGGACTCGGCCGAGGTCGGCCACCCGCCGGTGAAGTTCCGTGAGGTGTACGAGGCGGCCGCCGCCCTCGGCCTGCGCCGGGTGGCGCACGCGGGTGAGGAGGGGCCGCCGGAGTACATCACCGAGGCCCTGGACGTGCTCGGCGTGGAGCGCGTCGACCACGGCCTGCGCTGCATGGAGGACCCGGCGCTGGTCGAGCGGCTGGTCCGGGAGCGCGTCCCGCTGACCCTGTGCCCGCTGTCCAACGTCCGGCTGCGGGCCGTGGAGGTCCTCGCCGGGCACCCGCTGCCGGCCATGCTCGACGCCGGACTGCTGTGCACGGTCAACTCCGACGACCCGGCCTACTTCGGCGGCTACGCGGGCGACAACTTCGACGCGGTGCGCTCGGCGCTCGGCCTCTCCGAGGAGCGGCTGCGCGAGCTGGCCCGCAACTCCTTCCTGGCCTCCTTCCTGGAGGACGACGAGGAGCGGCGGGCCCGTTACCTCGCCGAGGTGGAGGCGTACGAGTTCGGGTAGGCGGTGTCGTACGTCTGCCGCACGGGCACGGCGGGGGTGTCCACGGCGATCTCCACCACGGGCAGCGACCGCCCGCCCGCGCGCAGCGCCACCACGGTCATCGGCACCGCCACCGCCAGCAGTCCGCAGGCCAGGATCCCGCCCATGGCCGGGAACCCGGCCCACGCGGCCAGCACGCTCCCGGCCAGCGGGCCCGCCGCCGTGCCCAGCGACGCCGCCGAGCCGACCAGCACCGCCCAGCGGCCGCGCGGGTCGAGGGAGGCGGCCAGCCCGATGACGTACGACAGCACGACCGGGTAGAGCAGGTTCCAGGAGATCTCGCCCGCGGCGAAGGACGTCAGGTCGGTCGCCGACGCGCTGACCGTGATGCAGCCCGCGATGAGCGCCGTGCCCGCGCCGATCGGCACCGCCCGCCCCAGCCGGGGCCCGAGCGCCCCGGCGCCCACGACCCCGAGCAGCCCGGCGCCGAGCGCGACCGCGAACACCGCCCCGACGGTGACCTCGCCGAGGTGCGCCTGGCCGAGACCGATGCGGCCGCTGACGCCCCACAGCGAGTTCTGCGCCAGGGACCAGCACGGCATGGTGACGGCCAGCAGCAGCCCGGCCCGCGGGTGGGGGAGCCGGCCGCGGCCTGCGGCGGGGGTGAGGGCCGGGGCGGTACGCCCGGACAGGCGGCCGGTGAGCGGCCACACCGCGGCCGCGGTGAGCGCGATCGCGGCGAGCGGCTGCCCGTGGCCCGGGCCGAGGTGCGGGATCGTCAGGTACAGCGCGCCGGCCAGCGCGGAGACCCCGAGCAGGCCGAACGTGGTGACCCGGTGCGGGTCCCGCTGCGCGGCGATGCCGCAGGCGGCGACCGCCGTGGCCGTGCCGGATCCGAACCCGCCGACGACCGCGCCCGCGACGACGGCGGGCACGAGCCCGGTGAGCGCGGCCCCGCCGTAGCCGAGGACGGCGAGCGCCAGGCCGAAGCGGGCGAGGGCGCGGGCGCCGATCCGCTCCACCCGGGAGGCCAGCAGGAAGCCGGCCGCGGCCGAACTCAGCAGCAGCGCACTGCCGATGGCGCCGGCCGCGGTGGTGGAGAGCGGGAGTCCGCTGTCGAGCCGGCCCACGGTGGTGGGCAGCAGATAGGGGGCGAGGTAGCCGGCCGTGAAAAGGGCGACGAGGGGCCAGGGCATGGAGCGGGGGGCGGACACGGGCGTTCCCAGGGCAGGCGAGAGCGACGGCTCGGAAAGAGCCGGAGAGAGGGGGAGGGGCGACGGCCGTCGACGGACGGGAACGCGCGAGCAAGTTGTATCAAGCACGCGGTTCCGGAAGAAGCCCGGGGGGAGTGATCTGGATCACCTCTGCGTTTGCCTTCGTCGGGCACGGGTAGGAACGAGTGCCCCCGCGGGTCGGTTGACCGGAACCCCGAGGCATGCGCTATGGTTGATCACGTCGCGGTCGCCGGAACTCCCGGTGGCGGACAGTGCGTTGGTGGTCCAAGGAAAGACGCCCCACTTCCTGTGGGGAGATGCAGGTGCAAGGCCTGCCCGGCGCTCCGATGAAGCCCCATCCCGCTTGTGCGGGATGGGGCTCTTTTTGTCTGCCCTCCACCCTCCCGCCCTCCGGGGCCCATTGACGGCCCCGGGTCGGTGTATCTAGCCTCTTCCCCATCAGCGTTCGCATACATGGACGGCATTCATAAGGGGAGATGGTCAGGTGGCTGGCGACCCGAGTCCGCAGGACGTGGCGCAGCGGCTGCGGGAGGGCATGGCGCGCGGCGTGCTGTCCTTCCCGCTCACCGCCTTCCACGACGACGGCTCCTTCGACCCCGACGGCTCGCGCGCCCATGTCGCCGCCCGGCTCGCCGCCGCGCCCGGCGCCGTGTTCCCGGCCTGCGGTACCGGGGAGTTCTTCTCCCTGGACGAGGAGGAGTACCGGCAGGTCGTGGCCATCACCGTCGAGGAGGCGGCCGGCCGGGTGCCGGTGGTGGCCGGGACCGGGTACGGCTGGGCGCAGGCCGCCCGGTTCGCGCGCATCGCCGAGGAGGCCGGCGCCGACGCCCTGCTCGTCCTGCCGCACTACCTCGTCGCCGCCCCGCAGGACGGCCTGGCCGCCCAGCTGGAGCAGCTCGCCGCCCGCACCCGGCTGCCGCTCGTCGCCTACCAGCGCGGCCAGGTCGCCTACACCGCGGCCTCGCTGCGGCGCATCGCGCGCGTCCCGAACGTCATCGGCCTCAAGGACGGCCACAGCGACCTCGACCGCCTCCAGCGCCTCACCCTCGCCGCCCCCGAGGGCTTCCTGTTCTTCAACGGCGCCGCCACCGCCGAGATCCAGGCCCGCGCCTACGCCACCGTCGGCGTCCCCGCCTACTCCTCGGCCGTCCACGCCTTCGCGCCCGAGATCGCCGGCGCCTTCTTCCGCGCCCTGCGCGCCGGCGACCACGACACCACCGGCAAGCTGCTGCGCGACTTCTACGTCCCGCTCGTCGAACTGCGCGACCGGGCACCGGGGTACGCGGTCTCCCTGGTGAAGGCGGCCGCCCGGCTGCGCGGCGAGCGCGTCGGACCCGTCCGCGCCCCGCTCACCGACCCCGCGCCCGCCGACCTCGCCGAGCTGAAGGCCCTGCTGACCACCGGACTCGACCTCGTAGGAGCCCTGCTGTGACCCGAGACCTGACCGTCGCCGAGGTGCGGCTCACCCCGATCCTGGTCGCCGACCCGCCGCTGCTCAACACCCAGGGCGTCCACCAGCCGTACACCCCCCGGCTGATCGTGGAGGTCGTGACGGCCGACGGGACCACCGGGCTCGGCGAGACCTACGGCGACACCAAGTACCTGGAACTGGCCCGCCCCCTGGCCGAGCACCTCACCGGGCGCCGGGTCACGGACGTGAACGCGTTGTTCGCCCTCGACCTCGCCGTGGACACGTCCCGGACCGGAGCCGCCGTGGACGCGGGCGGGCTGCGGGGCGTGCAGACCGCCGACAAACTGCGGCTGTCCGTGCTCTCCGCCTTCGAGGTGGCCTGCCTGGACGCCCAGGGCAGGGCGTCCGGGCTGCCGGTGCACGCGCTGCTCGGCGGCAAGGTGCGCGACTCGGTCGAGTACAGCGCCTACCTCTTCTACAAGTGGGCCGGCCACCCCGAGGGCGTCGCCGCCGAGCCGGACGACTGGGGCGCCGCCCTCGACCCGGCCGGAGTGGTCGCCCAGGCGAGGCGGTTCACCGAGCGCCACGGCTTCACCTCCTTCAAGCTCAAGGGCGGCGTCTTCCCGCCGAAGGAGGAGATCGCCGCCGTCCGCGCGCTCGCCGAAGCGTTCCCCGGGCATCCGCTGCGGCTCGACCCCAACGGGGCCTGGTCGGTGGAGACCGCCCTGAAGGTGGCCGGGGAACTCGGGGACGTCCTGGAGTACTTGGAGGACCCCACGCTGGGCACCCCGGCGATGGCCGAGGTGTCGGCCGCGACGGACGTCCCGCTCGCCACCAACATGTGCGTCACCACCTTCGGCGAGATCAGGGAGGCGTTCACCCGGGACGCCGTCCAGGTCGTGCTCTGCGACCACCACTACTGGGGCGGACTGCGCAACACCGGTCACCTCGCCGCGATCTGCGCCGCCTTCGGCGTCGGTCTCTCCATGCACTCCAACACCCACCTCGGCATCAGCCTCGCCGCGATGACCCAGGTCGCCGCCACCGTGCCGGGCCTGCATCACGCCTGCGACTCGCACTACCCCTGGCAGTCGGAGGACGTCCTCACCGAGCGGATCGCCTTCACCGACGGCCGGGTCGCCGTCTCCGACGCGCCCGGGCTCGGCGTCGAGCTGGACCGGGACGAACTGGCCCGGCTGCACCGGCGCTGGGCCGAGGACGACGGCACCCTGCGCGACCGCGACGACGCCGCGGCGATGCGGGTGGCGGACCCCGGATGGCGGACCCCGGCGATGCCCCGCTGGTAGTCCCGCCCGGGTGCGCGGGGAGGGCGCGCAGGGGCCTGAACCGGACGGGCGGTGGTGCACACTGGCCAGATCCGCATCACGTCAGGGAGCGCACCGTGACCCCGTCCCACACGATCGCCGGAGAGGAACCGGAGCACCTCACGCGGGCATCGCGCGGCCAGGTACAGGTCGACCCGCTGGCCGCGCTGCGCACACCCGCCGATCCGCCCTGGGACGTCTACCTCACGGGCACGGTCTTCCTCGACATCATCTTCACCGGCCTGGACTCGGCCCCCGTGCGCGGCACCGAGTCCTGGGCCCGGGGCATGGGCTCCAGCCCGGGCGGGGTCGCCAACATGGCGGCAGCGCTGGCCCGCCTCGGCCTGCGGACGTCCCTCGCGGCCGCCTTCGGCGACGACCACTACGGCGAGTACTGCTGGGACGCGCTGCACCAGGGCGAAGGCATCGACCTCGGGCCCTCGCGCACGGTGCCCGGCTGGCACTCACCGGTCACCGTCTCCATGGCCTACGAGGGCGAACGGACCATGGTGTCCCACGGGCACGAGCCGCCGCCGGAGGAGCCCGCGCCCGACTTCCCGCCCCGCGCCCGGGCCGCCGTCGCCTCGCTCACCCCCGGCCGGCCCGCACCCTGGATCGCCGAGGCCGCCCGCGCGGGCACCCGGATCTTCGCCGACGTCGGCTGGGACGACACCGGAGCGTGGGACCTGTCCACGCTCACCGACCTGCGGCACTGCGAGGCGTTCCTGCCCAACGCGGCGGAGGCGATGCGGTACACGGGGGCCGACTGCCCGAGGGCGGCCGCGCACGCGCTGACCGAACACGTGCCGCTCGCGGTGGTGACCCTGGGGTCGGAGGGCGCGTACGCGGTCGACCGGCGCACCGGGGAGACCGCCGAGGTGCCCGCCATCGCGGTGGAGGCGCTGGACCCCACCGGCGCGGGCGACGTCTTCGTGGCCGGGTTCGTCACCGGCACCCTGGCCGGCTGGCCGCTCGCCGACCGCCTCGCCTTCGCCGGGCTCACCGCGGCCCTGTCCGTCCAGGAGTTCGGCGGATCGCTGTCGGCGCCGGGCTGGTCGGAGATCGGGGCGTGGTGGCGCAGGGTGCAGTCCGCGCCCGGCCAGGAACCGATGGCGCTGCGCCGGTTCGCGTTCCTCGACGGGCTCGTGCCGGAGGTGCTCGACCGGCCCTGGCCGCTGCGGCGCGCCGTGCCGACCATCGGGTTCGGCCGGTCCCGCTGAGCGCCCGGCCCGGCGCCGGTGCGGCCCCGCCAAAACCCCTACGGCCTTGTCACCCGCCCGTCGTACCCTGGAGTCGCGAGGCCGCCCTCAGCTACGCGGCCGTGACGAGGAGGAACCGCAGGCCTACAGAGCCGGCCCATGACTCAGACACCCACAGCTCACAGCCCCGCGCAGGAGCGGGCGAGAGCGCAGCTGACAGTCCCCGCTCAGCACCCGATGGTGACCGTGCTGGGGTCAGGCGACTCCCTCCTGCGCGTGATCGAGAAGGCGTTCCCGGCAGCCGACATCCACGTCCGGGGCAATGAGATCAGCGCGGTCGGCGACCCCACGGACGTCGCCCTCATCGCGCGCGTGTTCGACGAGATGATGCTGGTGCTCCGCACCGGGCAGCCGATGACGGAGGACGCAGTGGAACGCTCGATCGCCATGCTCAAGGCGAGCGACAACGGGACGAGCGACGGCCCGGAGACGCCGGCCGAGGTGCTGACCCAGAACATCCTGTCCTCGCGCGGCCGCACCATCCGCCCCAAGACGCTCAACCAGAAGCGGTACGTCGACGCGATCGACAAGCACACGATCGTCTTCGGCATCGGCCCCGCCGGCACCGGCAAGACCTACCTGGCCATGGCCAAGGCGGTGCAGGCCCTGCAGTCCAAGCAGGTCAACCGGATCATCCTCACCCGTCCCGCGGTGGAGGCGGGGGAGCGGCTCGGCTTCCTGCCCGGCACGCTCTACGAGAAGATCGACCCCTACCTGCGCCCGCTCTACGACGCGCTGCACGACATGCTCGACCCGGACTCCATCCCCCGTCTGATGGCGGCCGGGACGATCGAGGTCGCGCCGCTCGCCTACATGCGCGGACGCACGCTCAACGACGCCTTCATCATCCTGGACGAGGCCCAGAACACGAGCCCCGAGCAGATGAAGATGTTCCTCACCCGTCTGGGCTTCGACTCGAAGATCGTGATCACCGGTGACGTGACGCAGGTCGACCTGCCGAACGGCACCAAGAGCGGTCTGCGGCAGGTGCAGGAGATCCTGGAGGGCGTGGAGGACGTGCACTTCTCCCGGCTGTCGTCCCACGATGTCGTACGGCACAAGCTGGTGGGCCGTATCGTCGACGCGTACGAGTTGTACGACAGCCGGCACGGCACCGAGAACGGCACCCACAAGGGCGGCCGTGGCGGGACCGGCGCCAAGGCTCCCAAGGGGAAGTAGACCAGCACGACCATGTCGATCGACGTCAACAACGAGTCCGGTACCGAGGTCGACGAGCAGGCGATCCTCGACATCGCCCGCTACGCACTCGCGCGGATGCGCATCCACCCGCTCTCCGAGCTCTCGGTGATCGTCGTGGACGCCGACGCCATGGAGCAGCTGCACATCCAGTGGATGGACCTGCCCGGGCCCACCGATGTCATGTCGTTCCCGATGGACGAGCTCCGGCCGCCGTCCAAGGACGAGGAGGAGCCGCCGCAGGGGCTGCTCGGCGACATCGTGCTGTGCCCGGAGGTCGCCGCCAAGCAGGGGACCGAGGCGCCCACGCAGCACTCCATGGACGAGGAGCTGCAACTGCTCACCGTCCACGGGGTGCTGCACCTGCTCGGGTACGACCACGAGGAGCCGGACGAGAAGGCCGAGATGTTCGGCCTCCAGGCCGCCATCGTCGACGGGTGGCGGGCCGAGCACGGCCTGACCGGGCCGTCGCCTGCGCCCACCGTCTCGTAGCCGGGCCGGCCCTCGTATGAGTCCGCAGATCGTGGTCGGCGCGATCGCGCTGATCGTCGTGGCCTGGCTCGCCGCCTGCGCGGAGGCGGGCCTCGCCCGTGTCTCCAGCTTCCGTGCCGAGGAGGCCGTGCGCAACGGCCGGCGCGGCAGCGCCAAGCTGGCCCAGGTCGCCGCCGATCCCACCCGCTATCTGAACGTGGCCCTGCTGGTCCGCGTCGCCTGCGAGATGGCGGCCGCGGCCCTGGTGACCTACGCCTGTCTGCAGGAGTTCACGGCCACCTGGCAGGCCCTGCTGGTCGCCATCGGCGTGATGGTCCTGGTGTCGTACGTCGCCGTCGGCGTCTCCCCGCGCACCATCGGCCGCCAGCACCCGCTGAACACCGCGACGGCGGCGGCGTACGTGCTGCTGCCGCTGGCCCGCGTCATGGGACCCGTCCCGTCCCTGCTGATCCTCATCGGCAACGCGCTCACCCCCGGCAAGGGCTTCCGCCGCGGCCCCTTCGCCTCCGAGGCGGAGCTGCGCGCGCTGGTCGACCTCGCCGAGAAGGAGTCGCTGATCGAGGACGAGGAGCGCCGCATGGTGCACTCGGTCTTCGAACTCGGCGACACCCTGGTGCGCGAGGTGATGGTGCCGCGCACCGACCTGGTCGTCATCGAGCGGTACAAGACCATCCGCCAGGCCCTCACCCTCGCCCTGCGCTCCGGGTTCTCCCGGATCCCGGTCACCGGCGAGAGCGAGGACGACATCGTCGGGATCGTGTACCTGAAGGACCTGGTCCGCAAGACGCACATCAGCCGGGACGCCGAGAACGACCTGGTGTCCACGGCCATGCGGCCGGCCGTCTTCGTGCCGGACACCAAGAACGCCGGCGACCTGCTGCGTGAGATGCAGAAGGACCGCAACCACGTCGCCGTCGTCATCGACGAGTACGGCGGCACCGCCGGGATCGTCACCATCGAGGACATCCTGGAGGAGATCGTCGGCGAGATCACCGACGAGTACGACCGTGAGCTGCCGCCCGTGGAGGACCTCGGCGAGGACCGCTACCGGGTCACCGCCCGCCTCGACATCACCGACCTCGGCGAGCTGTACGGCCTGGAGGAGTACGACGACGAGGACGTGGAGACCGTCGGCGGACTGCTCGCCAAGGCGCTCGGCCGCGTGCCCATCGCCGGCGCCTCGGCCGAGGTCGAACTCCCCGACGAACGCAGGCTGAAGCTGACGGCCGAGGCGGCGGCAGGCCGCCGCAACAAGATCGTCACGGTGCTGGTGGAGCCGGCCGACGGCTCCGCCGAGGAGGCGGTGGCCGAGTGACCCCCCAGGAGCTGCGCGCCTTCTGCCTGTCCTTCAACGAGGCCGCGGAGGACTTCCCGTTCAACCCGGAGACGTCCGTCTTCAAGGTCCTCGGCAAGATGTTCGCCCTGACGAACCTGAGCGCGCGGCCCCTGACGGTCAATCTCAAGTGCGACCCGGAGGACGCCGTCCGGCTGCGCGGCGAGCACGAGGGGCTGATCGTCCCCGGCTGGCACATGAACAAGCGCCACTGGAACACCGTCTCGGTGACCGGCGGACTGCCCGACCGGCTGGTCAGGGAGCTGATCGAGGACTCCTACGACCTCGTCGTCGCGGGCCTGCCGAGGACGGAGCGGCTGCGGCTGGACCGGCCGTAAATCCGTGTCGGCACCGGCTGAGACCGTGTCAGAATCCGGCGCATGATCGTTCGATACCCGCGCCCGCTGCGCCCCGGTGACCGCATAGGTGTGACCTCGCCCTCCAGCGGGGTCGCCAAGGAGCTCCGAGGGCGCCTCGACGTCGCGGTCCGCGACCTCGAGGCGCGCGGCTACGAGGTCGTCGTCGGCCGGTGCATGGACGGCTCGACGCACATCAGCGCGCCGGCCGCCGAACGCGCCGCCGAGCTGACCGCGATGCTGACCGACCCGGCGATCCGGGCCGTGGTGCCGCCGTGGGGCGGGGAGACGGCGATCGACCTGCTGCCGCTGCTCGACTTCGATCGGATCGGGCGGGCCGAGCCCACCTGGGTCGTCGGCTGGTCCGACATGTCCACCATCATCACGCCGCTGACCCTGCTCACCGGGGTCGCGACCGTCCACGGCAACAACCTCATGGACACGCCCTACCGGACGCCCGGGGGTCTGACGTCCTGGCTGGACATCGTGACCGCGCCGCAGGGCGAGCCGTTCACGCAGACCCCGCCCGGCCGCCACCGCTCCACCGGCTGGGACGACTGGACCCGCGACCCGGGGATCCGTGACCTCACCCTGGACGCCGAAGGCGGCTGGACCCGGCTCGACGGCACCGGTGACGTGGACGTCGAGGGCCGGCTGATCGGCGGCTGCATCGAGACCCTGGTCAACGTGGCGGGCACGCGCCTGCTGGACACCCGCTCCTTCGCGGACGGCGACGACCTCCTCGTCTACGTCGAGGCCTGCGAGGACAACGCCTACACCATCTGCCGCAACCTGCACGGCATGCGGCTCGCCGGGTTCTTCGACCGCGCCGCCGCCGTCCTCGTGGGCCGAACCAAGGCCCCCGACGGCCGCACCCTCACCCAGGACGAGGCCGTCCTCGACGCCCTCGGCCCCCTGGGCGTGCCCATCGTCGCCGGTGTCGAGTGCGGACACGTGCCGCCCTACCTCCCCCTGGTGAACGGCGCGGGGGGGGGGGGGGGGGGGGGGGGGGGGGGGGGGGGGGGGGGGGGGGGGGGGGGGGGGGGG